>JBKQHM010000505.1:0-10809 GCA_052148775.1 Isosphaeraceae bacterium
ACTCCGTCTCGTCCACTGGTACCTCAATACTGGTCCGCGGAGAGGACTTCGCCGCCGGCCCGGGTCGCGACGGCCTGGAAGATCTGGAAGACGATCAGCTCCTTGATGAATCGCACGCTGCCGTCAGCGAACAGGAAGTTGGCGCCGCCGGGATGCATCGACCAGTACTGGTCGCCGTGGGCCAGTCCCGAGGGCGAGTTGGGGCCGTGGCCCTCGCCGGTGTGCGAGAGGACCAGCGCCCCGCCGCCCTCGGGGTCGAGGCCCGCCTCGGCCTGGAGAGCCACCAGGGGGACCGCCGCGTTTGTGACCGCGCCTGTCCAGCTCGCGCGGGATAGATTCTGGCTCCGCTCGCCGCAGGCGAAGGTCTGGCTGGTACCGTCGGTGATCTGCGCGATCGTGATCGAATGGTTGCGGAAGAAGAGCCCGTTGCCGTTATCTCGCCCGGGGGGGCCATCGTCGTCATCGATGATCCAAGGATACAGGCTGGACGGGTCCCCGCTGCCGACCGATCCGACGTAGTTCGATGACGCCACATCGCAGATCGGCGCACCGGGCATGGTGCCGGTGGTGGTCGAGTCGACTACCGTGAAGATGTCCTGCCGCCAGGCGTCGGATGGACAGAGGAAGCTGTTGATCACCGTGAGCCGGGAGGTCTGATTGGCCGGGAACTCGATCCCCAGCACGAAATTGATGCTGTTGTAAACGGGACTCCCCTCCATCTGGTTCATCGCGAAGGAGGCCCAGCCCCAGCCGGGACCGTCGTTGTCGAAGGTCACGGGATCCATCAGCGAAAGGTAGCCGGGTGGGAACGAATTGATGGCACTGTGATAATTGTGCAGGGCGATGCCGATCTGCTTCAGGTTATTGGTGCATTGAGCACGACGGGCCGCCTCGCGGGCGGCCTGAACGGCGGGCAGCAAGAGCGCGATCAATACAGCGATGATCGCGATCACGACAAGTAGCTCGATCAATGTAAATGCTCGACGACGATGCATTCGGACGGACTCCCAGGAATGAAGACCTCAGTGCGCAGCGGGACATGAGCCGGCAGCCCGATGTACTCGGATGTCGGACGGTCGCTGCGATATCACGCGACGGACGTTGTCCTTCCCCGCAGTCGCACGCGACGGACGTGCGCACGGTGATCGTAAGGCGTCGATAGCGTTGGCCTGGAATCAGGCGAGGTTGAAGCGATCTGGGGGACGATCGAGGCGGGAGGCTCGCCCGGTCGGGAGGAGGCAACGAGGAGGGAATGGGAGGCAGTGGCCGGCGGCATCGAGCCGCAGTCGCTCGACGGTCGCCAGGGCCGCACTCCTGCTGACGGGACCGACGGACGGGGCATCGGGAAGCCCCGGATCACCGCAGGGGGCGGAATCCAGGCACGGGTCGGCATCGACTCGATCGGATCTCGGAGGCGACTCGGAATCCGGTGGCCGAATCCGCTCCTGTCGCGGCCGACAGCAGCATGACGTGCCGTGGCACCTCGTGCCGCACTTACAGTCGTGCGGCGCGGCGTCGATGCCTCGCGCTGAGGAGACTTCCGCGGCGGAGATCTGCCCGCTCGAGGCCAGCGCGACAAGCAGCACGGCCGCCATGAACACGCGGCAGGGCTCGTCGATCCGGTTTACACGACGCTCGGGCTTCACGCGAGGCGACCTTCGGAATCCCAGGGTGGTAGGCCGGTGGAAGGCATATTAACGAATGATTCTCCAAGGTCGGAGGCCGGGTGTCAAGTGGCCCCTGATCCACGGCTCCTACTGGAGAGGACGGCGCTGGGTCGGCTTCGGCGATCGAGACAACCTCCTCCCGGTCGAGGCGAACAAAGGACCGATCGCCGGATCCGAGCTACTTGCCTCCGATGACGATGAAGATCGCGTCGTCGGGAAGCTCCGCGACCCTGAGGCCCTCGGTTGCGAGGTGGTCCATCGGGAGGTTGGTGATCGAACGTGCGAAATCGGGCTTGAGCGTGAAGGTCAAGGACCGCCCGGATTTCTTGTCCCGGATCACCGTCTTCAGTGCCTCTCTCGTGGCTTCCTCGATGTGCAGATTGAGCTTGCCGGGGCTGGCGCCGGTGGCGGCCTGCACACCGTCGGCGATGCACGAGAACTGGACCTCGGGCGGACAATGATGAATCACCTCCAGAGAGTGGCTGTGCCGGGGGAGGCCCAGATCCTTGAGGGCACGATCGCCGATCCGGTAACCGACGACCGCCCAGGGGCCGGCGGCGCCGTGGACCTCCTTGACGCGGGCGAGGCAGGCCGCGACCGCCGGTCCGAAGGCGGCTTCCGAGCTGATCGCCAGCGTGGCCTTGTAACGAGTGCGGCTGTAATCCCGCCCGTCTCGCTTCCCCGGCGTCCTGTCCGTCACCTGGACGAGCAGCGACCAAGGGCCCTCCCGCAGGTCGGGACAGGGTATTTCACCGTAACTGTCCGCGAGCACTTCGGCGGGTTCCTCGTGCCCGTGAAAGATCTTCACCGGTGCCCCCGCCGCTGGCTTCCCCTTCCAGAGGGCGCGCACCACGGGCGGTCCGTCACGTCGGGAGACCAGGAGAAGCCTGATCTGGTCGTCGCCGAGGCCCAGGTTCGCGGCCTGGTCCGGCTCGATGGCTCGCGTCTGGGCGTAGGCCGACAGGTAAATGATCGAGGATTCCCCACCATGGGTGACGACACCCCTGTCGGCAAACGCGCTGACCACGCCCGGGCGGCGATCCTGCAGACGAACCTCGAGGCCATCCGGGAGCCGCTTGACCTTCATGAGCTTGCCATCCGCCCAGACGCGCGCATGGGCGATCTCCGCCACGCTCTCCGCATCACCGATGTCCGGCGTGTCGCCGAACGACAGCCGCACCACGGCGGAATCGCCGCCCGTGCTCGGGTAAATCCAAAGCTCGTGGGCGTGTGCGCTTGGGTTCCCGAGCCAGGCGAGAATCGCCGCCGAGAGAATCCATGTCGTTCGCATCAAGATCATCCCCATGGATAAGAGTCGATGAGGACCACGTTGCCCCTGCCGCGCGTCCCATCAGCTACGAATGTGGCCGTACGAATCGCAGTCTCGCGTATTATGGCTGCGATAATCGTAACACCAGGACTTCGACACCAGCATAATCTCCCGGCATTGAGCCGGCAAGTTGGCGGCGGCGAGAGCGACTTCCCGGAGGATGTGAGGGTCGTAGGCGGACAACCAGCGGATTCTCGAATGGGTATTGATTCCCATTGCAATACCCTATTCGATGCCGAACTTGCGTAGCTTCTGGCGAAGCGTGGCACGGTGGATACCGAGCATCTCGGCCGCCGCGGCGCGGTTGTGCTGGCACTGCTCCAGGACGGCCGTCAGGACCGGCGGCTCGACCAGCTCCAGTAACCGTTCGTAGAGCGATGTATCGGTGGATGAGATGGGTGGCGTCCGGGCCTCTCGCTGGGCCCACTCGGTGAGCCAGCCCTGGAGCTGATTTGCGACGGGAGGCGACTCGTCGGCACGAACCATCGGCGGCGGGAAGTGCTCGCGACGGATCGACCGACCGCGAGCGACGATGGCCGCGTGCTCGATGGCGTTTCGCAACTCGCGGATGTTTCCGACCCAGGGGCGGGAACCGAGCTCGCCGAGCAGTTCGTCGCCGAGGCGTGTGTCGTCGATGTCGGCCAGGCGTGACTGACGCAGGAAATGTTCGGCCAGGGCCGGGATATCTTCGCGGCGGTCGCGTAGCGGCGGGAGGTGGATGGGGAAGACGCTGAGCCGGAAGAACAGGTCCTCGCGGAACCGACCGGACGCCATGAGCTCGTCGAGCGGCCGGTTCGTCGCCGCGATGATCCGGATATCCGTGGGCCGGGGCCGTGCATCGCCCACCGGCGTCACGGCGCGGTGCTCGATGACGCGCAGGAGCTTTACCTGGAGGTCCGGCGGGATATCGCCGACCTCGTCGAGCAGCACGGTCCCGCCGCTGGCGAGTTCGAGGAGCCCCTTCTGGTCCTGGACGGCTCCTGTGAACGACCCCCGAAGATGGCCGAACAGCTCGCGCTCGACGAGGCCCGGACTGAGCGCAGCAAGGCAGACCGGCATGTAGGGACCCGCTCGACGCGCACTGTGCCGATGGATGGCCCGGGCGACCAGCTCCTTGCCGGTGCCACTCTCCCCGGTGATCAGGACCGGGGCGTCCGTGGGAGCCACCAGGGCGATCTTCTTGAATAGCTCCTGCATCGCCGGCGACGATCCGATCAGCGCCTCGGGTTCGTCCAGGGCGGATGGCGCTCCCTCGACTGACGTCGGTCGGGATTTCTGCGATTCCAGCGCGCGGGTAATGACGGTCGTTGCCTGGTCGAGGTCGAACGGCTTGACCAGGTAATCGAACGCGCCCCCCTCCATCGCGCGCACGGCCGTGTCGAGGTTGCCGAAGGCGGTGATGATGATGATCGGTGCCGCGCCGATGCGATCGCGAAACCTGGGAATCGACGTTAAGCCGTCCACGCCGGGGAGTCGGACGTCGAGCACGACCGCGTCGAGCGGGGCCGATCCGGCGATCCGCAGGCCCTCCTCCACCGAGGCGGCCACCTCCACGTGATGACCCTCGTCGGCGAGCGATTCGCGGAATGCCCAGCAGATGCTCACTTCATCGTCGACGATCAGGATGCGGCTCATGAGGCTCCCTTCGAGATCCCGAAAATCATCGGCAACGTCAGGCGGAAGCGCGTCTCCCCGTCCACGCGTATCCAGCCCAGCCGCCCTCCGTGATCGGTCGCCACGCGATGCGCCAGAGCCAGGCCCAGCCCGACGCCCTCGGGCTTGCTGGTGACGAACGCGTCGCACAACGAATCGGCCAGCTCGGGGGGCGGACCGGCGCCCGTGTCGGCCACCTCGACGGCCGCCTCGTCGCCATGGGACGTCGCCTCGAGTCGCACGGAGCCGCCTGCCCCCGCGGCCTCGATGGCATTCAACGTCAGGTTCAGCAAGGCCGCCTTGACGCCCGAAGCGTCGGCGAAGACTTCGAGCGGCCGATCCCCTCCCGGCTGTGAGAGCGTCACGCCGGCGTGCTGGCACGCGGGCTGGACCAGCGAGGCGACTTCCGCGAGGAGCTGGCGGAGGTCGCAAAGCGTGGGCGGACGGTCCTCGACTCGCCCCAGCGAGAGGAGTCCCTTCACCTGCTCCTCGGTCATGGCCAACTGACGGAGCGCGACACTCAAGGTCTGGTCGTCGCCCACGGCTGGATATCGCCGGACATGCAGTTGGACGCTCAACCGAGCACCGGTCAGGGCGTTACGAAGCTGGTGGGCCAGGCCGGCGGCGAACTGGGCGAGCACGCGCGAGCGTTCCGTCTCGCGGATCGTGCGCTGCATGTCCTTGAGCTGGGAGCACATCTGGTTGATCGACCGAGAGAGGTCATCGACCTCGTCGAGCTCTCGGCCCAGGGGAAGCTGCTGGAAATCTCCCTCGACGATCCGGGCCACCTGTCTTTGCACGCGACGGATTCGCTCGCCGATCCGGTGGGCGATCCAGCTCGTGATGACGACCATCACGCCGAGCGAGCCGGCCCCGAGGATCAGGGGCGGCATCGCGGCGTCCCACCGGGCCTGTCGCCAGCCGCTCTCCGGGTAGAGGACCAGCAAGGAAGTGCCTCGCGGATCGCCGGCCGATCGTAGCGACACGCCGACATAGCGCGCCCTCTCCAGGATCGCCGTCGGGAATTCACGCAGGGAGTCCCGACGACCCGCGGACGGCGCCGAACGGAGGGCCGCCGGCAAGCCCTCGATGTTCGGCAGGCTGCTGCCGATCAATCGGCCGTCCTCCGCATAGGCGACGAAATGGGCGCCGGAAAGACCTCTCATTTTCGTGAGCACGCTCTGCGTATAGGGGAAATTCGCATGGCCGAGCGCATCGATCACCCCGTTGAGTCGATCGACGATCTGCCGCTGGCTCCGCCCGGCGGCGAGCGTCGCCGTCGTGACGGCGATGGCCGCCACGGCCAAGGCCTGGATAGCGATCAAGGGAATCAGGATCTGATTGCGGATCGACCACCGCATCGAGAACATCGGCCTCGTAAGTTGGGTCGGTCAGGCTTTGCAGCCGGAAAGACCAGGGCGACCGGCTAGAATGCCTGACCTACGTTTGGAGCTTGCTCGCGGTGCAATACCCCTCCATCACAATCTCCGGGGGACGATGTTCGCAAGGGTTTGTCGGGTCCGAACAGGAGTGAGGAGCCGTGAGGGAGAGAATCGGCAATCGCGATAATCCGGCAATTCCTCGGAAAAAGTTGGATTGGCGGATTCTTCGCGGGTGCACTATAAGCGGAAGACAACCGGTAAGCTTGAAGGGATCGAGTCGTCATGCGGCACGCATCATCGCAATCGTTGACCGATCAATTCCAGGTGTTGTTCGACGCGGGCACTTGCACGGGATTGACCGACTGGGAGCTGATCGATCGGTTCCTTTCGCGTCGTGACGAAGGAGGCGAGCGGGCGTTCGGAGCGCTCGTGACGCGTCATGGGCCGATGGTCATGGGCGTTTGTCGCGGCATGCTCGCCGACCCGAGCGAGGTACACGACGCATTCCAGGCCACCTTCCTGGTGCTGGCGCGTCGGGCCGGTTCGATTCGCAAGCGAGGGTCTATCGGGAGCTGGCTCTACGGAGTGGCCGTCCGAGTCGCCGCGAGGGAACGCCTGTCGTCGATCCGTCGACAAATCCGCGAGCGCCGGACGATCGAGGCGGTCGCGGCGATCGCGACGGAATCGGCGGACCCGTCTCCGATCGATTGCGATGAGGGCGAGGCGGTTGTACACCAGGAGGTAGACCGATTGCCGGAGAAGTATCGCGCTCCGATCGTCCTCTGCTACTTCGAGGGCCTGACCCACGACGAGGCCGCCGAGCGCTTGAGCTGGCCGGTGGGGAGCGTGCGCAGTCGGCTCTCGCGGGCCAGGGACCGGCTCCGCGCCCGACTGACTCGCCGCGGAGTGACAGCACCCTCGACCCTCGGGCCGCTCGCGGCCTGGCTCATCGCCGACGCTGACGCCTCGACTGCTTCGGCCGCCTCGGCACTCCCGGTCCATCTCTCCACGATCACCGCACGTTCCGCCACCCAGTTCGCAATCGGTCAGGGCGCGGGCGCCGGCTCGTTGTCGACCGCCGCGCTCAGACTGGCCCAAGGAGCCCTGACGACCATGATGCTCAAGAAACTGACGATCGCCGGTTGTGTCGTACTCTCGATCGGTATCCTCGGTATTGGCGGAGGCGCCCTCCTGGTCCGAGTGTCCCGCGCCCAGGAACCCAAGCCTCTCGCCGCCAACGAATCGGCACAGTCTACGAAGCCCGCCCGCGTCGAGGCGGTCAAACCCGACGACATCGAGCCGTTGCTCCAGCAGCTCCTCGAAGCCGCCCGGAGGCGTGTCGAAGCCCAGCGTAACTTCTACCAGGAAGGGCGAATCACCCTCGATCGATACGTCGACGCCTGCATCGGTCTGGAAAAGGTCGAGCTCCTGGCTTCCAAGACCGAAGGCGAGCGGCAAGCGGTCCGTCAACGATTGATGGACCACCTGAACCAGATCGAGAGGCGGGAGGCCGACGAGCTTCAGGTCGGCCGTGGGACGGTGGCTGATCTCGCCGAGGCCCGCCAGCGCCGCCTGGAGGCGGAACTCCAGATCAAACTCGGCGAGAAGGAAGCGGCCGAGAAGGCATCCATTCTCCGGCGACTGGGCGAGTTGGAGCGGAAGGTGGAGGATCTCTCTCGGGAGCGGGCCGGAAACGGCCAACGGCCGGGGCGCTGAACGTTAGCCGGATCCGGCAGTGGACTGTTGACGACCGGTTGGGTAGGATGCTCCTCGTCGATGATCCACCCGAGAGGCTCGACCAGACGGATCGAAATCTATGAGATATCAAGACGTATTTGATTTGCTGAGAAGGTGTCCGTTCCAGCCGTTTCGACTGTATGCCACAGATGGGAGGACGTATGATGTGCGTCATCCGGACCAGGCCCTGGTCCTGCGAACGCGCGTGATCCTGCCACTCGTGTCAAGCCCGGACGAAGTCGGCAACCGATCCGAACATCTCGTCTTGATCCACGTCATTCGTGCCGAGGAATTGACGCAGGATCCGGCATCGAAAGCAGCCACTGCGAAGTAATCGATCGAATCGGATCGGTCCGGCTCATGGCCGGACCGCTTCGTTGACCAGCCGATGGAATCCGTCGCGGAGGTTGAGGTGGCCCGAGGGTAAGATCTGGGTGAGCATGATGCCGATCAGTTCCTGCTTCGGGTCGACCCAGAAGTCGGTGTAATAGATGCCGCCCCAACTGAAGCTGCCGACCGCATCCTTCTTGCCTTCCGCGTCCAGCCGGGTCGTCACGCCGAAGCCGTAGCCGAATTGCGATCCGTGCACCAGGATCCAGAGCGGAAGGCTCCCGGATTGGGGACGGGTCATGGCGTCGACCGTCTCGGGGCGCAACAGGCGAACGCCATCGAGCTGGCCGCGGTTCAGGAGCATCTGCAAGAAGCGGGCGTAATCGTCGGCCGTCGATACGAGGCCCGCCCCGCCGGAATCATAGCCGTTACTGCCCCGGTACGGCAGGCTCGACGAGTAGATCAAGGCCCCTCGGACCGTCGGCCCCTCACCGGTCCGGACGACTTTCTGATCGGGACCCGGCTCATAGAGCGCGGCCAGTCGGTTGCGCTTGGACTCGGGCAGGACGAAATGCGTGTCATCCATCTTGAGGGGTCTGAGTATCCGTCCTGGAAGAAAAGCATCCAGCGACTGGCCCGACACGACCTCGATCAGCCGGCCCAGGACGTCGGTATTGAGGCCATATTCCCAGGCGGTCCCGGGCTGGTGGAGCAGGGGGAGCCTGGCCAGCCGTCGCACGTTCTCGGCCAGCGAGTGGTCGCAGGGCGCGAGCCCGTCGCAGATCCCCGCCTCGGCATAGAGACGGCCCAGCACCGGGCGGTCGAACATCCGATAGCTCAGCCCGGAGGTGTGCATGAGCAAGTCGCGGATCGTGATGGGTCGATAGGCATCGATGAGGTCGTACTCGTCGCCGGCGCTGCCCGGCTTCCTGAGCTTCGCCACCTTCATGAACTTGAATTCGGGGATGTAGCGGGAGATCGGGTCCGAGAGCTCGAGCTGGCCCTGGTCGGCCAGCATCATGACGGCGGTGCTGGTGATCGGCTTGGACATCGAGGCGATCCGAAAGATCGACCGGGGCTCCATGGCGATCCCGGCCTCGGCGTCCTGCTTGCCGAAGGCTTCGCGATAGGCGACCTTGCCATGCCGGGCGACCAGCACGACCGCCCCGGCAATTTGCTTGCGGTTGACGGCATCGCGGAACAGCGTGCTGACCCGCTGGAGGCCCAGCAGGTCCAGGCCGACTTGATCGGGTTGCGCGCGGGGGAGTGCCTCTCCGGCCGTCGCGGGGCGGCCGGTCTCGAGGAGCAGGAAGACCATCAAGATCGCGGCGAGTTCGGGGCGGCGCATGGGGCATCTTTCTGCATCAGGAGGATGGTTCGATCCTTCGGCTTTCGGATCATCCTGGCCATGCCCCCATTTTGCCGTCCTCGGCCACGAACTCAAGACGCCGGTTCGTATTTCGGGCCGGACCTCAGCCTCCGCCGCTTGGCCGGATCTCGCCGAGATCCCTCGCCTCGCCCGGTTCCGGTACCCATTGCTCCAGCATATAACGGTCCGACTCGACCTTGCTCCCGGTGATCTCGAGCATCTGCATGAGCCCGGGCACAATGCCGTCGAGACGGAACCGGCCTTCGGCGTCGGTCGTCGCCCGCTCCGGAGGGATGAACTCCCGGAGAGCCGAGCGGGTCGGCTCGTCGATCAGCCGGCAAAGGGCCAGGGCGACGCCTTCGAGGGGCCGGCCCTCCCTGTCGAGCAGGCGGCCGGTCACGCTGGCCGTGGGGTCGAGACGGACCGAGAGTGGACCCTTGTCTCCGGTCTCGACCCGGATCGCCTTGCCCAATCGCCGATCTCTGTGTCGGAAGATGACGGTTCGGGGCAGCAGGGGATCGGGACTGAGGGCGTATAGCGCGAATTCCGGGCTTTTGAGGGACTCGTAGCGATTGGTGTTCAAGAAGGTGTCGCCGATGAGGCTCGCGCCGGCGATCGGCTTGCCCTCGGCATCCTGGATGGTGCCCGTCCGCACCACGCCGGAATTGAATGTCAGGTCGCAGGTGATCGACGCGGTCCCCGGCGCGATGTCGACCGGCCGGACGGAGGGAAGAATCCGGGTGTGCACCACGAAGGGCACGGTCGGGTAGGTCGGCTCGAGGACGTCCGCGGGAGCGCCCGGGCTTCCCTTGGGAGGGTATCCGGCCGGGATGAACTTGTCGGACTGATATTGGATGTATGCCACCAGGAATCCTCGCCCCGGCGGGACGACCACGCGGAATGTCCCGTCGGCCAGCGAGGGGTGGTTGGGCATGGGATAGTTCGGACTCGTGGACGAGTCGAACCCGGGCACGCGGGCCCAGTGCGGGTTGTCCCGGAGCGCTGCATAGGCGACCCAACCCTGAACGGGCCTGCCGGTGGCGCGGTCGATCAACCGACCCGTCACCACCACCCCTCGGACCATCTCGATATCGGCGTTAACGGTTTCCAGGCCCGGGCGATCCGACACGCTCCGTCGCGAGACGATATAGGGCTGATTGCTCTCGCGGGCCGAGGCGGACAGCCGGTATTCCGATTGCTTCGAAAGCCCGTCGATCCGGTAGCGCCCCTGTTCATCGGATATCCCCCAAGCATGAATCCCCGTCGTGGACAGGACTCGGATTCGAGGCAGTGGCAAGCCGGTATCGATGTCGCGAACCACCCCTGAGATCGTCTTGCCCG
>JBKQHM010000506.1:0-10720 GCA_052148775.1 Isosphaeraceae bacterium
GTCTCGACTTCGATATGCTGCCGCTTCAACTTTTGCCGGCTCACCGGGTACCGACGAATCCCCAGGGTCGCTGTCTCGCGGAACAACAGGTCTTCGAGCCCGGGGATCTTGGCCTCGCTACAGAGCACGGAGACCATCACGCCGGGACGATTCTTCTTCATCTGGATCGGCGTGACGAAGGCATCGAGCGCACCGGCTTCCATGAGCCGCATCATGGTGTACCCTACGACTTCACCCGGGAGGTCGTCGAGATTGGTCTCAAGAACCCAGACGCGATCGCTGGCCGCGGGCAGATCGACTGTCCCGACGAACAGGCGAACGATGTTTGCTTGATCGGGCCATTCCTTGGTACCAGCCCCGAGTCCGATCGACTCGATGGTCAGGGGCGGAAAGGGAGCGAATCGTTCGACGATCGTGGTCAGGATCGCCGCTCCGGTCGGTGTGGTGAGTTCGCCCTCAACCATCGATTCCGCCAGGGGAACGCCCCGGAGTAATTCGGCGGTGGCCGGCGCCGGCAAGGGCATGCGCCCGTGGGCCGCCTTGATCCAGCCGCGACCGGGTGGCACCGGGCTCGCTTCGAACCGGTCGACGCCCAGCAGGTCGAGGCCGACCGACGAGCCCACGATGTCCACGATGGAGTCCACCGCGCCCACCTCGTGGAAGTGGACCTTCGCCAGGTCGATACCGTGGACCTTTGCCTCGGCTTCCCCCAGTTTCAGGAAGATCCGCTTGGCCAGGTCCTTCTGGCGTGCGGTCAGGATGCTCTTGTCAATGATCGCTTCGATGTGGTGCAAGTGGCGATGGACATGCTCGTGCGGTGCGTTGACCTTGGCATAGGTCGCCCGGAAGCCGCCGCGGCGGACGGTCTCGAATGTCAACTCGCAAGGCAGGCCGAGGCTGGCAACCGCCTCCTGAATCGCCCGGCGATCGACGCCGGCATCGACGAGTGCCGCCATCGTCATGTCGCCGGCGATGCCGCTGAAGCAATCGAAGTAACCGAGTCGCACGTCCTTACCCCTTGCCACGAATGCCGAAACGATCAGTCCAGAATCATTGTATCCGGCCTTAACTCCGCCGCAAGGCCGGAATGGAACCCCGGATCATCATGCCCAACCCGCCTCGGCCCGACTTTCCTGGGATGAACCTCGCCGACCGTTGTCATAGTAGTAGAAACGGGGGGATCCGCTGAAGCCTCGGAGCGATGGACGCATGGACCCGGGCGAATTAGGGCGATTGATCGATCGGCACGCGGCGGCGCTGGAACTCTACGCGCGTCAATGGTGTGCGACGCCCGAGGACGTCGTCCAGGAAGCTTTCCTCAAGCTGGCGTGGCAGGGGGGATTGCCCGAAAACCCCGCGGCCTGGCTGTTCCGGGTCGTGCGCAACGGCGCGATCAACGCCGCGACGGCCGAGAGGCGTCGGCGTCGCCATGAATGCGAGGCCGCGGCCGAGGTGAAGGCCTGGTTGCAATCGAACGGCTACGAGGGTGATCCCGATTCGCTCGACCCCGAAGTTGCATCCGCGGAGCTCCGGTCGCTGCCCCTGGAGCAACGCGAGGTGATCGTCGCCCACCTCTGGGGTGGGCTGACGTTCGTTCAGATCGCCGAGGTCTCCGGCATGTCCTCGAGCACGGCCCACCGGCTCTATCGAGCGGGCCTGTCCACATTGAGAGAACGACTGGGGGTGTCATGTCCGAAATCCCGAACGATCCCGGGCTGAAGAGCGTCGAGTCGGCGCTGGGCGGTTTGTCGCCGGTCCCCAGCAGGCTCGACCGCGACCGGCTGATGTTCCAGGCCGGCGCGCTGGCCCGAAGTCGTACCGAGCCGACCCGATGGACCTGGCCTTCCGTCGCGGCGTTACTCGCTCTGGCCTTGACCTGCGAATCGATCTACCTCGCGTCGAGGCCCGCCTCGCGGGTCGTCGAGAGGCTCGTGGTGATTCGTCAACCCTCGGGAGCGCCGTCGACGGAATCCACATCACACGTAGTCATTCCGGCGATCGGTCAAGGCCAGGCTCATCCTCGGCCGGGCCCGGCCGCTCCGTCGAGCCGGGAGTCTGTCTCGGATTATCAGCGTCAACAGGATCTGGTCCTTCGATTCGGACTCGATGCCTTCCCGGAACCGGTTCGTCTGTCGTCCCAGTCCGGCGGGCCGACCGACGGGTCCGAGGACGGTCCCATGACGGCCGGTGGACTACGTCATATCGAACTGGAAAGACTCACCAAGCCTGGAGATCACTCATGATCCGCGCCCCTGTCCTGCTCGTTCGTTTGGCCCTGATCCTCCTGGCGACCGCAGCGACCGCCCACTCTCAGGAGGAGCCGCCGACCGTGGTCGAGATCGTGCTGCGACCGGCCCCGGCGCCCATGCCGGCGCTCAAGTACCGTATCCTTCCCGAGCGCGGCACGCTGATCCACGGCAATGCCGCCATCTTCTATCACCGGGCGATCGAGATGATCTGGGCGGCTCGGCGTCGGGCCGCATCCTCTGCGGCCAAGGAAAAGGGCCAGCCGCACGACGCCGAGGAGCAGGCGGCATCCGAATGGATCAGCGGTCCGCTCGCCTCGATCCCGCTCGACCGGGCGCATCGATGGCTCGATCAACACCGGTCGGTCTTGCGGGAGGTCGAACTCGGTGCCCGCCGTCGGGATTGCGACTGGGGGTTCGAGTCCAGGCCGGACGGGATCGATTTGCAGATCTCCGAGATTCAGGATATGCGTTCGCTAGCCCGATTGGTCACCCTTCGAGTCCGAGTCGCGGTCCTCGAGAAGAAGCCCGATGAAGCGATCTACTGGCTCCAGACCGGCTACGCCATGGGGCGACACGTGAGTCAGGGCCCGATCCTGGTCCAGTCCCTGGTCGGCATCGCCACCTGCGCGATCCTGAGCCGGGCCACCGAAGACGTGATCCAGATGCCGGGGATGCCAAGTCTCTACTGGGCCCTGGCGAATCGGCCCCATCCCTTCATCGACCTCGCGCCGGCCCTGGAAGGCGAGCGCTTCCTCCTGGAGCACGAGATCCCCCAGCTCCGCGAACTGGAAGGCATCCCCTGGAGCGTGGAGAAGGGCCGGGCCTTCACCGACGAGTTGCAGGCCAAGCTATTCCGATTCGCTGGAATGGGTTCCCCGGCGCCCGCGGGATCGGGAGCTCCCGAGATGAAGGACTGGTCCAAGAAGCTGGGCGTGGCCGCCCTGGTAGCCCAGGCCTATCCCGAGGCCAGGCGAGCCCTCATCGCCCAGGGGATGCCTTCGTCCACGATCGAAGCGATGCCCACTGTCCAGGTCGCGGCGCTCTACACGTTCCGGAGCTACCAGGGATTCCGCGATGATGTCTTCAAATGGATGGGCCTGCCCTACTACCAGGCCTACCTAGGCATGGATTCGGGGTGGCGGAACCAGAACTCGGAGCTTCATCGACGTCCCTTGTTGAAGCTCTTCGCGATCTTCCTCTCCTCGGTCCAGTCGTCCTACCTGGCGACGGCCCGCCTCGATCGTCAGCTCGATACGCTCCAGTGCATCGAAGCGATCCGCCTCCATGCCGCGACGCACCAGGGTCTTCCCGACCGCCTGGAAGACATCAAGGAGGCACCTGCTCCGCTCGACCCGATGACCGGGCAGCCGTTTGGCTATCGCCTCGATGGAGATCGCGCCATTCTCACCGCGACCTACGCGCCCGGCGCGCCTCGTATCCCCCACTATGCACTCCACTACGAATTGAAGCTGGCCCGATGATCGAGGAAGTCCGGTCCGCTGGCGGCCGACCTTCCTCTCCGATTGCCCAGGGAGAATGACCGATGTTCACAATCGTTGCATCTCTGATCGTTTGCGTATTGGGCCAGGCACCGGATCGGCAGGCGGCCGATTCGCGAGCCAGGGCGATCGCCCCCTTCGTGGATTCCGGCGTCGTCGCCGTCGTGCACCTCGACATGACCCGCGGCGATATCCCCGCGATCGTGGACCGGTTGTCGGGCGGTCGGATTCCGGGTCCGTCCACGGATGCCTCGAAGGTCTTAATCGCCTGGTACGACAGCTTGCGCCGGGCCGGGGCGAAAGAACTTTTCGTGGTCATCAACGCGGGCGACATGCCGGGCTTGCCGATCGTCGTCGTGCCCCTGGCCCCGGGGTCCGACGCCGCCGAGATCGGCCGACTCCTCTGCGGGGATGGTCAAGAACCGACACCCTTACGCTTCCCCAAGTGTGCGACGGTCCATAACGCATTGATGGCCGGGACCGCCGCGGCCCTCGATCGTGTGCGCAGCGTGTCCCCGACACCACGGCCCGAACTGGCCGCCGCCTTCGAGGCCGTGAGCGAGGCCTCGATCGGCCTTCGCGCGCTCATCATCCCGTCCGCTGAAACGCGCCGCATCCTCGAGGAGACGATCCCCAATCTCCCCCGCGAACTCGGAGGCGGCCCGATCACCGAGATCACGCGAGGGTTCCTCTGGGCCGCGATTGCGCTGGATGCCGGGCCGAAGCCATCCTTCAAGCTCGTCGTCGCATCGGCCAGCGCGGATGCCGCCGTCTCCTTGCGGAAACTCGGCGAGGGACTCGTGAAGTTCGTCGCGCAGTCCCAAGAACTCCTGGATGTCATGCCCGAGGTCCCGAAGCTTGCCACCCAGTTGCAAACCTCGATCGTCGGCGATCGGATCACGGTGACGGCCGATGCCGTGGTTGCTGCGGACATGATCGATTCCCTCCTGCGACCCGCGCGAGAGGCCGCGGTCCGCACTCAATGTACCAACAACGAGAAGCAGATCGGACTGGCCGTCCACAACTACATCTCGCGGCACAAGAATGCCTTTCCTCCGGCGCATACCGCCGATAAGGATGGCAAGCCGCTGCTGAGCTGGCGGGTACTGATCCTTCCCTTCCTCGATCAAGAGGCCCTTTTCCAGGAGTTCCACCTCGACGAGCCATGGGATAGCGAACACAACCGCTCCCTGATCGCCAAGATGCCTCAGGTCTACAGATGCCCGAAGCAAAACGAGCTTGCCGTCCGCGAAGGGAAGACGCGCTACGTTGCGCCTCGCGACCCGTCGTCGATCTTTCGGGGCGCGGAGCCGGTCAAGCTCCAGGAGATCACCGACGGGACTTCGAACACGATCATGTTCCTCGACGCGGGCGACGAACATGCCGTGATCTGGACGAAGCCCGACGATTGGGCGGTGCCCCCCGACACCAAGCTGATACCCGCAGTCATCTTGAGCGGACATGGCAATGGGCGGATCAAGGGAACGAACTGCGCATTCGCCGATGGGGCCGTCCACTTTCTCAGTGGGACGATCAAGCCGGCCATCCTTCGTGCCCTGATCAGCTACGCCGGCGGTGAGGTGATCGCTTCCGACGATTACTGAGATGGCTATCGAAACCACCGGCCATCGCTTGCGGTCAAGGCCGGGTCGGTGGCGGAAGCATTGTACTCCCGTGACCGATGGCATCGCGATTGCTTATCATCGAAGGACTTACAGGTTCTCCGAGCGATCCAGGATGCATAGTGCCGCGGGAGGCTTTGCCCATGTCGTACGGCGACGATTCGGGATATGGAGGGGGGTCGCGACTCCCCCTCGGACGGCTCATCGGCGCGCTGGTGGTTGCGCTGATCGGGTTCGTGATCTACATGAGTCAGACGCAAGTCAATCCCGTGACGGGTGAGAAGCAGTACGTCGCGATGAGCGTCGATCAGGAGATGGCCCTGGGCCTCCAGGCCGCACCGCAGATGGCCCAGCAGATGGGTGGTGACGTGGACCCTCACCAGGACCCCCGCGCGTCGGTGGTCGACGAGGTGGGCCGCCGGATCGTCCATAATAGCGATGCCAGGAAAAGCCCCTATGTGGACAACTTCCATTTCCACCTGTTGAACGACCCGAAGACCGTCAACGCCTTCGCATTGCCGGGCGGTCAGATCTTCATCACCGAGGGGCTGCTGAACCGTCTCGAAAATGAGGCCCAACTCGCCGGGGTGCTCGGTCATGAGATCGGCCATGTCATCAATCGTCACTCGGCACAGCAGATGGCCAAGGGTCAGCTCGGCCAGATCCTCACGGTGGCCGTGGGAGTCGGCGCCAGTGACAACGACGACCGTGGCCGAAAGGCTCAACTCGTCGCGGCCATGATCAACCAGATGGGCCAGCTCAAGTTCAGCCGCAACGACGAGTCGGAGGCCGATCGTTATGGGCTCAAGTACATGGCCGAGGCCGGATACGACCCCAGCGCGATGCTCGACGTGATGAAGATCCTCAAGAAAGCCAGCGGTGAAGGACACCCGCCGGAAATCCTCGCGACCCACCCGCTCCCGGAAACCCGGCTTGAAGAGATCCGAGATGAGCTGAAGCAGGCATACCCGAACGGGATTCCTCCCAGTCTGACCAAGGGCCGTCGCTTGCAATCGGATATGGGATCCCGCCATGAAGATGACGGGCCGGAGTAACCCTTGGCCGACGATCCCTACTTCAAGTAACTCTCGTCTTCCAGACCTTTGAGGTAGGTCAGGGCCTCCTCGAGCGACTCGACGGGCTGGCCCGGGACGCGCCCGGCGTCATCGAGCGTCCGGAGCAGCTTCAGGTCCTCGTAGTATTCGGAGGCTTCGAGCTCGCGTTTCAATCTCGGACTCAACGGACGGTCGCGGCCGACGAGCAGGTCCATGTGGTGTTCGATCAGCCAGAGGGTCCGCTCCGTGACCGCGCCACGAAGTGCCTCGAGGCCCGCAGCGACATGGTCCTGCGGCTCGATGGCCTTGCCGACATCGTGCAAGAGCGCGGCGAGGAGGAATTCTTCATCGTACGGCCGTGATTCCCGGGCGAGCTGGAAGACTTGCAGGCTATGGAAGAGTGCATCCCCTTCGGGATGATAACGGGGATTCTGCTTGACCGACTCCAGCGGTAGCAGATGCATCCGGTAGATGGCGAATCGATCGAGATGATCGGCCATCAACGGGACCGGGCACATCGTCTCGTCCTCGATGGCATCATCGGGAATGGGTTCGTGGAGATCGATTCGTTCGGCGGAATCGCGCCAGAGCGCGACGAGCTGCTCGCGGACTTCATCGTCCGAGGGGAGGTCGCCTGGGCGGACGCGATGGCCCAGTACGGCCGCGGCCTTCCGTTTCGCCACGTAATAATCGTTCGGGCTCGTGGCATCCAGCCAGCCATCAGGCGGCTCCTCGCCTTTGGGCACGATCGTGGAGTAAAGGCGGCGCGCCGCCTCGAGGGCGATCTGGGTGCGGAGCCGGCCCGTCACGCCAGGGATACGATAACGACTGCGATACCTGTCATGCATGGCCAAGGGCAAACCTCCGTCAATTCCACGCTCATCGGGCTTCGGGCGCGGTCCCCGGCGAAGTTCAGTTACCATCATTACGCTTTGGAGCGGCAAACCAATTCGGCCATGATCACGAGGACGCCGCGGCGAGCCCAATCGGTCATCAGTTCGGCCTCTCTGTCGGGATCGATAGCGCGAACCGCGTCGGCGACGACGGCGACATGGCAGCGACGGGCCAGCAAACCCTCCACCGCGGCCCGCACACAATAATCGGTCGCCACCCCATAGACGACGAATGTCGGCCCAGATTGGTTGTATCGGGCGACCAGATCGCTCGCGTCGGGCCTGCTGAAGACATCGAACTGTTGTTTATTAAGGGTCAGGTGTGGCGGAAGCTCGCCGATCAGGCGGTCGGCCGCTTCGAGGATGATCGAATCGGGAGCGGATGTTTCCGGGACGCGTTTCTGGCCGTCGGTTCCCGCCATGCAATGGGGCGGAAACTGGCTCAACTCGGGGTCGTTGGCCGAGTGGGCACAGGCGGTCGCCAGGATCGGAATCTGTCGAGACCGGGCGAAACTGGTCAATCGTTTCAGGTTGGATAGGATCTCCCGGGAGCCGGGCACGTAGAGTGTGCCGGAGGGTTCCAGGAAATCGCGCTGGGTGTCGATATCTACGAAGACAAGCGGGCCGTCGAGCATCTGGGGCAAGTTCCCGTCTTTGCGTTTCAGCCGAGTTTGAAAAGGGCACCCAGTTTGTTAGCATAGTCTTGACGAGTCCACCATGGCCATCGGAATCGATCCGGAGCCGCGACCGTCGGGGAGCGGCAAGTTCGGCCGTATTTTCGCGATCGTGGCTGGCGACCTACGGCGAGTCGTGATGCATCGGCACTCGGTACCAATCTCCGCCACCCGACTTTCTCGCCGTAACTGGCTGCGCGCCGGCGCCGTATCCCTCTATCGCCACAAGGCGATGGACGTACTGGCTTCCGGGGAATGCCGGCGGGCGTTCGACCTGGGACGCGAAGACCCGCGCGTCCGCGACCGTTACCGCCGGACTCTGATGGGACAGGGGTTGCTCCTCGGCCTCCGACTGTTGGAAGCCGGGGTGCCCCTGGTGCAGGTCAACCTGAGGGATACTCACAAGAACAACTTCTGCCGCCTCAAGGGGATCCTGCTCCCTCCCTTCGACCGATCGGTTTCGGCGCTGATCGATGACCTTGAGCGTCGCGGGCTCTGGGATGACGTGCTCGTGATTGTCACGGGCGAGTTTGGTCGGACGCCGCGGATCGGCCAGCCGATCCAGGGAGTCGCCGGCGCCAGGCCCGACGGCCGTGACCACTGGCCGGGCGTATTCAGCCTGCTCGCGTTCGGCGCGGGCGTCGGGCGGGGGCACATACTGGGGGCGAGCGACCGCCTCGCCGCCTTGCCGAAGTCGGCCCCCTATTCGCCCGCCGACCTGGCCTCGAACGTTCTCCAGACCCTCGGGATCGATCCCGGCGGCATGTTGACCGATGCGTTCGGTCGGCCATTTCCCGTCAACTCAGGGACGCCGATCCCTTGGTCCTGAGCCCCATGAAGTTGAAGGATTCCGGGATGGCTGGGCTCCGTCAGGGCCTCTTCACTCCTGGCTGGGTGGGATCTGACCCGCCCAGAATCACGAAGGTCGATTTCGCGAGTCACGGGCTGGGGACGCGTTTCTATGCGAGTGCTGATCACGGGTGGTGCGGGATTCATCGGGTCGCATCTGGCCGACGCCTACATCGCTCGCGGCGATGAGGTCTTTGTCCTGGATGACCTCTCCACGGGTAGCATCGATAACATCCGCCACCTCAAGGGCCATTCCCGGTTTCACTATACGATCGAGAGCGTCCACCATGCCCCCACGGTTGCCGAACTCGTCGACCAGTGTGATGTGGTCTTTCACATGGCGGCGGCAGTCGGGGTTCGGTTGATCGTTGAGAGCCCGGTCCGGACCATCGAGACTAACGTCCACGGCACCGAGGTGGTGCTGGCCAAGGCGAACAAGAAGAAGAAGAAGGTCCTGATTGCATCGACCTCGGAGGTCTATGGGCTCAGTGAACAGGTCCCGTTTCGCGAGGACGGCAACCTGGTGCTCGGTCCGACGTCCAAGGGGCGATGGAGCTATGCCTGCTCGAAGGCCATCGACGAGTTCCTGGCCCTGGCCTACTGGCGCGAGCGCAAGCTCCCTACAATCATCGTCCGGCTCTTCAACACCGTGGGACCCCGCCAGACCGGTCAATACGGCATGGTTGTCCCGACTTTCATCAAACAAGCGCTCACCGATCGACCCATTACCATTCACGGCGACGGGCGGCAATCGCGATGCTTCGCCCACGTCAGTGACATCGTGCGTGCGCTTGTAGCGCTCATGGATCACCCGGGTGCGGTGGGCGAGGTCTTCAACATCGGATCGAACGAAGAGGTGACTATCGGGGCCCTGGCCGAACGCGTCAAGGCGATGGCGAATTCCGAATCGGAGATCGTCAAGGTCCCTTACGAGCAGGCCTACGGCGAGGGTTTCGAGGACATGCCACGCCGGGTGCCGGACATCGGTAAGATCGAGCGCCTGATCGGCTACCGCCCGACGAAGTCGCTCGACGAGATCCTCGAAAGCGTGATCGAGTTCTTCCGCGATTCTCCGTGATGTCGATTTGTCACGATGCGGCAGATCTTCCGCGCCGCCCTTCATCCGGGGACGACAAGGGGTTTCGTGATTGGGCCTGTCCGGGCACAATAGTGTTGAATTCCGTGCGAGGCGAATTCGAGGAGGAGTCGGCGCTTGCATCGCGTGGACGAGTGCCTTAGAACGAGGCTATTCCGCGGCCGAGATCCATCGGCGGGGCCTGAAGGCCCATCGTCGGCGAATCGGTGCCTGGGTTGAACCAGTGGAGGAGCGGCGCCGGCATTGATCGTTTGCCAAGCCGCCGAGCAAGACCTTGAGTCTGAAGGGAACTGGAATGGGCGAGCAGAATCTCGCCGCGCGGGTCCGCGCGGCGCTGGATGGTGGTGAGGGGATTCTCAGGCTGGCCCCGACATGGGTGCCGCGGTCGTTCTTGATGCCCGGCAGCCGGTTGAAACTCTCGCGTGACGACCTCTATGCCCTGGGCACACATCGGGGCGGGATCGACGAGCGCTGGTTTTCGTCCACAACCCCCGCCGCCAACGAAGGCGCACCGCCGGACGAAGGTCTCAGTTATGTCGTCCACGACGGCGACCGCTTCACTCTGAAGGATGCGATCGCCGATTGTGGCGCGGAGATGATCGGCACCTCGCTGTGGGATACGTACAAGCGGTGGCCCGTCTACAGCAAGTTCTTCGACAATCTCGGACCGATCCCCCACCACATGCACCAGAGCCAGGAGCAGGCGGCGAAGCTGGGCCGGGAAGGCAAGCCGGAGAGCTACTATTTCCCGCCGCAGCTCAACTGGACCGGCAACAATTTCCC
>JBKQHM010000507.1:0-3491 GCA_052148775.1 Isosphaeraceae bacterium
TGCGGGCATCCGGGCGGCTGCCGTGTCGCGGTAGAATAAATTGTATGTGTCGAAAGGGATGATCCGGCCGTCCGGGTGGACGATGTGGATACACGACTTCTTCACCGAGCGGACGTCGAAGTTGTACGGGTCGAGGAATTGCACGATCAGGACGCGGAAGACCTTGTCGTAGGTCAACTGCGGCGGCACGGCGAGTTCCGGCAGACAGCAGAGGAGCTGGCGCAAGGTCCAGGCCGATGAGTCGGGCGAGTGCGACGTCGAGAACAGCTCGACCACCAGTCGTCGCATCGCCGGGTCCTGCTCGTTGAGGATCGTGTTGCCTTGCATCTCCAGGAGCGTCGACGGGTCCAGGAGCTGCGTCAGCGGGACGACCTTGCCGCCGAGCTTCAACGCATAGGCCATCGCCAGGCAGTCGGGATGGCAGGGGACCGGCGCGATGTCGGCGGGCAGGAAGTGGGGCGACTGCTCCAGGATCCGCGCGCGGACCTCGGCCAGCGTCAGCCTGTCGCGCGCCGGGTCGAAGCCCTCGACCCGCCCGGCGGCCTGCACCGGCTGGAACGTCACCCCGCGCACGCAGGGCTGCGCCAGCGCGAAGTCGATGATCGCGCCCACCTGATCGTCGTTGAGACCCTTCTTGAGCGTGACGACCAGCGTCGTCGAGATCCCGTGCTCGTTGAGGTGCTCGAGGGCCCGGGTGCGGACCTCGACCAGGTCGGCCCCCCTCAGCGCCCGCTGCGGGGCCGCGTCGAGCGAGTCGAACTGGAGGTAGACCTCGAAGTTGGGTTGATACCCGGCCAGCCGGCGGACGAAATCCGGCTCCTGCGCGATCCGCACGCCGTTCGTATTGACCATCAGGTGTTTGATCGGCCGTTCCTTCGCCAGGTCGAGCACGGCGAAGAACTCGGGATGGATCGTCGGCTCGCCGCCAGAGATCTGCACGATGTCCGGCCGGCCCTCGTTCCGCACGACGCGATCGAGCATGAAGGCGACCTGCTCCAGCGACCGATGATTCGGGCGCCGGGGCGAGCTCTCGGCGTAGCAGACCGGGCAGGTCAGGTTGCACTGGTCGGTGATCTCGACCAGCGCCAGGCAACTGTGCTGCTCGTGGTCCGGGCAGAGCCCGCAGTCGTAGGGACATCCGCGCTCGATCTCCGTGTTGAACTTCCTCGGCATCGTGCCCGGCTTGAGCGCCCGGCGCGAGAACTGGTAGTACTCGGCGTCCGTCGAGATCAGGACCTTTTCTTGCTTGTGCTCGGGGCAATGCTTGACCAGGTAGACCCGCCCTTCCTGGAAGATGACCTTGGCTTCGACCTTGCGCAGGCAGGCCGAGCAGAGACTGTTGGTCAGCTCGAAGAAGATATAGGGTCGATCGGCCATCGCGAGGGCTCCCGTTGTGGGTCGTCCGATCGTCGACGCGACCCGTTCGGTCGCATGAAGAGAAATGCTCAAATCGTGACGGCACGTGCCGGAGAAAGCCGGCCGGCCGGATGACGGTCGAATCGGAAATCCCCGGCGCCATCGCCGGAGGCATGCATCGTAAAGTATTCATGAGGGGAGCGTCAATCCCCGGGACCGCTGTCGCGATTGCGGTGGCCTTTTCGAATGACTCCCGGCACAATGACACGGGTCGGATGCAGGAAGCATCCGCTGGCGGTCGGATCGGAGGCGATGCAATGGATCGACGCAAATTCCTGAAGAGGATGGCTTTGGCCTCGGTGGGCGCGGCGGCGGCCGGTGGGGGCTATACCCTCCTGGAAGCCAAGTGGTGCCGGGTGGTCCGTCGGACCGTCGCGCTGCCGAACCTCCCTGCGCCGTTCCGGGGGACCACCGTTGCACTCCTGGCCGACGTGCATCACGGGCCGTTCGTCCCCCTGGATTACATCAGGCACGTGGTGGCGATGACCAATGCGCTGCGACCGGACATCGTCGCGCTGGCCGGGGACTACGTGCACCATGCCGACCACTACATCGCGCCGGGGATCGCCGAGCTCGGCAATCTGAAGGCATCCATGGGGCGGTTCGCGGTGCGGGGCAACCACGACAATCGCCATTTCACGCCGATCACGCGGGCCGCGCTGGCCGATGCCGAGATCCCCGACCTGAATAATACCGGCGTCTGGCTCGAGCGTGGCGGGGCCCGGCTGCGGATCTGCGGCGTCGGCGACCTCTGGACGGACCGTCAGGATCCCGATGCCGCCCTGGGCGACGCCACGCCGGAGGATGCCGTGATCCTCCTGTCGCACAATCCCGACTTCGTCGAGACCCTTCGCGACCCCCGAGTCGGGCTGGTCCTGAGCGGCCATACCCACGGAGGGCAGGTCGTGGTACCCGGCTTCGGCGCCCCGATCGTCCCCTCCCGATACGGGCAGAAGTATCTCCACGGACTCGTCCAGGGCCCCTGTGCCCAGGTCTTCGTCAGCCGGGGCGTCGGCACGATTTCCCCGCCCGTCCGCTTCCTCTGCCGCCCCGAGGTGGTGCTCATCACTTTGACGTGAACGGACTCTTGTTTTTCCAAGAAAGGGACCGACACCCGGTCGCCTTCGGGGCGGTCCACGCCCATCTCTCGCGCGCCGGGGGCCGATGCGGAACTTCCGCCCGACGGGCACCTTCTCGCGGGTAGGGCGACGGCCGTATAGGAGGTTGAGTATCTGGGAGCTCCGATTTCCCAGGGAATTCGACCATGATATCAATGGCCAGGCCCCAGAAAACGAATTCTCAGACAGAGCCTGGAGCGCCTAACGCTTGAAATCGGCACGCGCGGAGCCCCCCCTGGCCTCGCGGTGGTCGAGGTGCTCTTCGGCGACGTGAATGCGGGCGGCAAGATTCCGGGCAGATTCCCTCGCACCGTGGGCCAGTTGTCGGTCTTCTACGACCGCAAGCCCACGGCGATGCGCGGCTACCTCTTCGCGTCCAACCGACCGCTCCTCCCGTTCGGGCACGGCCTCTCGTACTCCGCCCCGACGGTCACGCCCGCGCGTATCCCGCCGGACGGCCGTGCCACGGCCTCCGTCGAGGCGACCAACACCGGGCAGCGGGCCAGCGGCGATGTCGTCCAGCTCTACATCCGCGACGAGGTGAGCCGCGCCACCCGGCCGGTGATGGAGCTGAAGGGCTTCCGGCGCATCGCGCTGGCGCCCGGCGAGAGGCGCACGGTGACTTTCGAGGTTGGGCCGGAGCAACTCTCCTATCACGGGCCCGACCTGAAGCGCGTCGTCGAGCCCGGCCGCTTCCGATTGATGATCGGCGGGAGTTCGGCCGAAGTGAAGTCCGTCGGGCTGGACGTGGCGGGGCCATAGGGCGGCTCCCCGGTAACGGGAGGCGGTCGGGCGGACTCCCTCCTCCCGTCGAGATCACCGGCGGGTAGGGCTGAGAGCTTGTGAAGGAAATCGACCGCGGTCCGTTTGGAGGCCGCGACCCTTTGAACCACACGATGCCTTCTGAATCGCGCCGTTTTTCCCTGGATCCTCGGTTACCGACCCGACAAAGGGTCT
>JBKQHM010000508.1:0-17536 GCA_052148775.1 Isosphaeraceae bacterium
CTTCCATCCACAACGATAGCGCAACAGATTTCCCCGATTCTGCAAGCCCAATCCGAGCTCAAAATGGGCAATTTTCATCAGCCCAGCCGGACCCTACCCCGGTCGCAAGAGCCGACCGGGGAGGACAACAAACCCACCGCCGGGCCTGCCCCGTCCGGTCCGCTCGTCAAGGATCTCGTCCTCGCCTACTTGGAGCACGCAACGGGCTACTATAAAGGACCGGACGGCAGACCCACCCCCGAGTTGCAGAACCTGATCGACGCGCTGCGGCCGGTCCTCAGACTCTACTCGAATCTTCCGGCCGTCGATTTCGGCCCACTCTCGCTGATGGCGGTGCGCGAGGAGATGATCAGGTCCGGGCTGGCGCGGGGCACGGCGAACGCCAGAATTCATCGCGTTCGCCGTTGCTTCAAGTGGGCCGCGTCCGTCGAGAAGATCCCCGCGTCGGTCCACCAGGGCCTGTTGACGGTCGAGGCGTTGAAGAGAGGGCGAACCGACGCCCCCGAGAGCGACGACGTCAAGCCGGTCGCCACGGAGGTCATCGAGGCGACCTTGCCGCACCTGAATCGGGTCGTCGCCGCGATGGTCCGCGTCCAGCTCCTGACGGGATGTCGGGCCGGAGACGTGATGACCATGAGGGGGTGTGACCTGACTCCCGGTGAACCGAACTGGGTCTATCGCCCCGAGCACCACAAGACCGAGTGGCGCGGCAAGGAGCGAGTTATCCCGCTCGGGCCGCGAGCCCAGGAGATCGTCAAGCAGTTCCTCAAGCCCGATACCCAAGCCTATCTGTTCGATCCGCGGGACGTCGTCGCCGAGATGCACGCGAGGCGGGGGCTTGGCCGGAAGTCGAGGCCCACGCCCTCCGAGACGGCCAGGCGGAAGGCGAAGCCCGGCCAAGGGCACGCCGACCGCTACGACCGCCGCACGTATCGACAGGCCATCGTACGGGCCTGCGATCGGGCCTTCCCCCACCCGACGCTGTCGCGAAAGAGGAACCTGACGGTCGAGCAGGGTCGAGAACTGAAGGCGTGGAGGAAGGGGCACCGGTGGTCACCTTTGCAAATCCGACACACGGCCGGGACCGCGGCCAGGGCGCGATTCGGCCTGGAAGGCGCGCAACTCCTGCTGGGCCACAGCCGGGCCGACGTTACGCAATTATATGCGGAAACGAACATGAAGCGGGCGCACGAGATCGCCGCCGAGATCGGGTAGGACTCGCGGCGGGGGAGGCCGACCCTCCCCCGCGGGCGATTTAAATGGTATACCAATATCTACATGTGCTTGACTAAAAATCTCATAATAGATTAAAAGACCGATCATATAACGACTCTGTTGACATTCGCCTTCGTCGCACTAGAATGCAGATGCGGCGATTGACGAGAACGGGCGAAAGCTGCGATAGGACGAGCATCCGATGAAATCGAACCGAGGGAAAGGGCGCCGGGGGAAAGCTCCCCGCGAATCCGCGCCGAGTGATCCTACGCTCGCGATCGAGGAATTGAGGGGTTGCCTGCCGCTCGCCGGGGTGCCGGGGCTACTCCCGCAGACCGCGAGCGGAAAGGATCAACACATAAGCACAATCCATCGTTGGGCGACCAGGGGCTGTCGCGGCGTCGTCCTCCGGACGGTCGACGTGGGGGGGAAACGTTACACGACCCGGCAATGGTTGCGCGAATTCCTTGGGATAGCCTCCGATTCGAACCCGCGGACGGCCGACGAGTCGTCTCGGCCGTCGCGACCCGACGACGCGGACGTCGATGGCCGGCTCGACCGGTTTTTCGGGCCGAGAGGCCGGGGCGCCCGCCGCGACTGAAATTACGCGGCCGAAATCGATCGAATCAGCGACGAATCAGTTTATATAGAAATCGAATCAGACTTGAATCAATCAGAAGTGGCGATATAAACAAAAATGCCCGACGCGGCCAGGCCGGGCGCGTCGGGCGACAAGACGGCGGAGAACGACAACGATGCTACCAGGTGAACGATCGCCGATCAATGGCGAAAACGAGAACAACGAAATAGATACGTGTAAACGTGAGTATGCTAGTCGTCTTGAGGGAGCGAGTCCGGACGGCGGAGCCGGACGGGCGAGCGTTCATCGCGACCCTTCTTCTCCTCTTGGCGTTCGGGCCGGCGGAGCCGGCCCTGACATCGAGCAAATACATATTGATATGAGTTGCTTCGACCGGAAGGGGCATCCGTCGTACGACCGGGATTCGGTCGATTTGCACGCCGTGATGGTGGGATTGCTCGGCGCGCCGCCGGGCCGGGGCCGTAATGGTGGCGACTGGTGGAAGTGCCCGTTTCATAATGACGTAAATCCATCATTAACATTAATGAGTGATGGCAAGCGGTGGCGGTGCTACGGGTGTGGGGAACGGGGCGATGGCATCGACCTCGTGCGGCGGCTGCGGGGGCTCGATTTCGTCCGAGCGAAGCTTTTCTTGCAATCGGGGGGATATACGCGCGTCGGCCCGATCGATATGGCCGGACGCAAGGCTCCCGGCAGGCCCCTCAGCCGGCGATCGGGCGTGAGTGTCCGGCAGGCCAACGGAGTCGTCCAGGAGGCCGAACGGCGGCTGTGGGGCGACGGTGAGCACGCCGAGGGTTGCCGCCGGTATCTGCGCGTCGCGCGGGGCCTGTCGGACGAATCCATCAGGGCTGGCCGGCTCGGGATGGTCAACGTGCCTATCGCTTGGATGCCGGGCAAGCCCTGCGGTATCAGCCTGCCGTGGTTCGACGCCGATCGGCTGACCCTCCTGCGAGTTCGACAACCTAACAGCTTCCCGATCCGATACGTGGAAGCTTATCGCGACCGGCCCTCGGTCTATCCGAGCTTGGACGCGATCCGGCCCGGCGCTCCTCTTGTCGTCGTCGAGGGCGAATTTGATTGCTTGTTGATGCGTCAGGAGCTTGCCGACTTGGCGAGCGTCGTCACGGCCGGGAGCGCGGCGTCGTGGCCGCCCGGCGATGTGCTGGAAGCGGCCAAAAAACCCTCACGTATTTATCTGGCCCACGACAACGACGATGCCGGCGACAAGGCCGGCGCGCCGTGGCCAGCCGGCTCGACCAGGGTCCGCCCGCCCATCGGCAAAGATTGGACAGATGCTTATTTGCGTAAAATAAACTTGCGCGAGTATTGGGCCGTGGTCGTCGAGTAGCGCAGGGCCGGCTCCGCCGGCCACGCCCGCCCAGAAGGAAGGAAAAATGTCCTCCGACCGCTCGCCCGGCTCCGCCGGACTCGCTCGCTGAAGCCGACCAGTTGACGGCCCCTCCCACCCTCTTTTTCCTACTCCGGCCGTTTCGCCCTGTCGCCGCCGTGTGTAATAAATTCAAAAACGCTCACGTCTTGACGGGTGACCGAATTTCTTGCGACAATTGCGACGACGACGAGGAATTCCAACCCCAGGAGCCCCAACGATGGCCGAGCAAAGAAGGATTACATCTGCACGTTTCTATGAGGACACGGCGAGTCGCCTCAAGTCGCTCGCCGCTTCTAGGCGTATGCCAATGTATAAATTCATCGATTCGTTGATCAAGCCGGAGATCGACAGGCTGGAGCGCGAGCGCGCGACCCGACTTCGTTCGACCGACCGGCCATCCCGCCGTCCCACCTGACCCCACCCCATCCCCTGCTTATATAGGAGTATGAAAGCATGCAAAACATTTACGAGCTTGAGCGGCGGCTGGCGCGGCTCGAACGCGAGGCCGCCGGGTCCGCCGCCCCCTCGGGCCACGTCGCGGACGAACTGCGATCGATGGAGGCCGACGGATACTCAATCGATTATCCGTCGGAGATGTCGCGGCTTTCGCGGCTCAGGCCGGCGGACGCCGCGGCCGAGATCAGCCGGATGCGCAAGTGTTATAAACAACAACGCACGCCATTCAGCGTCATGCATGAGTGGTGCCAGGGCTCGAATCGGCCCGACCCCCGCGACCAGATTGAACCAGACATTCACATCTTTGGATCTGGCGTTGCCAGGTTGGCGATGGGTCGCGACGACGACCAACGACCCCTTGATCAGCTCGATGCCGGCGACCGCTCCAAGGCCGCCGTCGCGCGATTGATGAAGGCGCGAGAATCTACGGATATCGGCAAGCGTCGTCGATGACGTGATCGATTGGTGAAAATACAAATACGCAATTAGATTCAGAAATGCAGGCGTTGAGATGACAACATGACTCAAATAAAAATCGGCGGGCGGTTCCGATCGAAAGACCCGCTCGCCGATCAAGGACTGTAACAGATGCATGATAATCGAAGCGGCCCGAGAAAATCAAGTACAAACGGCAGCGTGGAGGGATTTCCGCGTGTCAATCCCGGCCGCACGGTGTACCTGTGCGGCGAGGAAAACGTCGTGATCGAAGATCGCGGCGAGAACGTGCTCCTGCCCCACGTGGGCGGACAAACGCGATTATGCAAAAAAGTTTATTTGACTGAAGTAGACGGCACGCCCTTGCGATCAGACCCACCGCCTGCCGACGCCGGGGCTCGCTTGGTTGTCAGGGCCGACGCCGTTGACTCCAAAAAGGTCGAGTGGCTGTGGCCGGGCCGGATTCCATACTCGTTTATAACTATATTTGCTGGACGGACGGGCATCGGCAAGAGCTTCGTCGCGCTCGATGTCGCGGCTCGCAGGAGCCGTGGTGATGTCTGGCCGGACGGGGAAGGCGAGCGATGCGATCCGGGTAACGTGCTGATCTTCAGCGAAGACCCGGCCGATTTCGTCTTGAGGCCGCGACTGGAGGCGATGGGTGCCGACCTTTCCCGGGTATTTTTCGCGACCTGGGAGGCTATGATTTCATACGAACTTAAGAATACGACAATGCTCGACCGTCTGGTCAAAGAGTGCGAGCCTGAGCTTATTATTATAGATCCGCCGACGAATTTCCTGGGAGATACAGATGAACACCGAAACTCTGAGGTCCGCTCCGTCCTGATGGGGATCGTCGAGTGGCTTTCGCGTCGGGAGAAGCTCGTCTCCGTTGTTCTGATTACTCAGGTTTGCAAGGCGGGGAAAGAAGAGGCTCTCGCGTCGGTTCTCGGGTCGATCGCATGGACGTCAACGGCGAGGATCGTCCACACGTTTGGGCGTGACCAGGACGGAGGTTGCCTGTTCGCCTGTCCGAAGTCGAACATCGGGCCGATTCCCAAGTCGCTCGCATACGCGATCGTCCCCAGGGACGGACTGGCTGTGGTCGAGTGGGGAGGGGCTAGCGAGTTGACCGCCGACGACATCATGAGCCCTCAGAGGGGGAGGGAGCCCAAAGCGTCCCGACGCGAGAAGGCGGCATCCTTCCTCATCGACAGCTTCCGCCAAAAACTGGAGTGGCCGTCCGAGGAGCTGTTTTCCCGGGCCGCGGGCGCGGGTATCTCCCGTAGCGGCGTCTTCGAAGCGAAGGATTTGCTCAGGCTACCGAAAGCAAGAAAAGTTGCCCATGAATGGATTTGGTGGGTTCCACCCGGCTGGAATCCCCCCCTGGATTATTCGTTCCTGGACGTTCATCCCGCTACCACAGAAAACACCGAATCAGTTGAATCACTTGAATCACTTGAAAGATAACCCTTTATTTTCTTTATAGTTAGAACTGTTTCATTCAACTGTCTCGATGTGTCGAGAGGGGGGAGAGCGAGTCAGTTGACAATGCGTGCATCCATTGCGAACTGTTTCGTTCTCTCGGCTGAATGAACCACTTGGCGAACCAGTTGCAAACCCCTGATCTTCAATGACTTATTGTCAAGTGGTTCAAGTGGTTCAATTGGTTCAAGGGGAGAACCGTACGTGATCTCGCGATGGTCGTCGCAGTTGCCCGGCAACGGTCCTTACGGTCGATGGATGGCCCGAGAAGGCTCTGGGAACCTCGCCCTGGCCCTCGAAGGGGTCCAGGGCGAGCAACCGACCGTTCCTCGGGTCCGGCCCGTCCTGGGGCAGCCTAGCCGGCAAGAAGAGAATGCATGCTATCATTCCAACAGCTAGACGATCTAGGCTGAATTGGCCGTCCAGGAGATCGACGCCACCGGGCGAGAATAGGAAACACGGGATGTTTGAGTGGATGAGGGAGAGTGGGCTAGTCGGCGGTAGCGAGCGAGCGGAGCGAGCGGTCGCGTGCTAGTTCTCCTCCCTCTTGGCGACCGGCCGGCGGAGCCGGCCTAAACGTAATCAATTACGAAATTTCATACATCTAATTATATTTGTCATCCGATCAGCGAGGAACAAAGATGAAACTATCTTGCAAGATCGAACATATCATGATTCTGGATCGGGAGGGCAAGGAGGTCGCTGCCGTGCGTGGATGCTGTGATCATTGCGGATTCGAGATCCGATCAGCCGGACTCACCCGGCGGTCACATCTACGGGTATTACGTGCGATGATATCGTGTAAGGATCACGAGTGGGTGGGCGCGGAAATCCGGAGGTCCGGCGGTCGTGATCGCGTCCATGCGTGATGGCGCCCATGTATTGAGGTAACAATGGCATGGTTTAGAAGTGGTAATCATGTATATTACAGCAAATCTTATCGGGAGAACGGGCGGGTCCGCTCTCGGTTCTACGGCCGGGGCGACGAGGCGGAGGCCGCCGCGGCAGAGGACGACCGGATGCGGGCCGAGAAGAAATCGATCCGCGACGAGAAGGCCGCCATCAAGGCAATCGACGGTCTCTTGCGCGATTATATCGAAGGGGTCAGGAAGCTACGAGACGCCCACCTGGAGCTGAGCGGCTTCCATCGCCATTACAGGCGGTTCCGCCGGACCGGCCGGATTGATCGGAGGATTCTGATGTCTAAAAACAAGGCGACGATCCAGGAGGAGGCGGCGGACAGGAAGCTCGCGCGAGACATGTCGCAATTGAGTTTTGATGCACTGATGCTCAAATACGGCGGTGATGCCGCGAAGGAGGTCATTCGCCAATTGGTCGAGCGGCTGTCCGGCAATCCGGATCAACAAATCTGCATGACTCTGCACGCGGGCAGGCTCGCGAACGATCTGGCCGGACCCGACCCGACCCCGGCGGCGCGAGTGATGGCCGAACGGTGCGTCGTCTGCTATCTTGACGCTTGCCTGTCGGACCAACTGGCCCTGACCCGGTCGTCAAATATAGTCCTATCCAAGTTCTATCATGATCGACAGGTGAAGAGCCAGAGGAATTTCGAGCGGGCGGTCGAGTCCTTGGCGAGGCTGAAATCGATCCAGGCGGAGACGATTCGGGTCCAAGTCAGGGGTTTCAAGGTCGTTGGATGAGGGAGAACTAAAAAATGAGCACATTTGCAGATGAGGCGTTTCGGGAGATGGTCCCGCCGGACGGGTTCCCCGCCCTGGTGGGCATCGACGATCCGGAGGAGCGCGAGCTTTGGCGGGCCAGACTCTTGTCGATCGTTGCGGAGTTGCTCGGCGACGACCTGGGCGGCCCGGCTCGCGAGATGGCCAAGCAAATCGCGGGCGCGATCGTCGGTATCGCGACGGCTTCTCCCGGCGTCCGGAAACAGGCCGAGCGGCGACTCGCGATGTTTATCGATACGTTCGCATTTATAACGCATCAAGACGTACACAAAATCAAGGAACAGGTCGAGCGGCTCCGATTGATCAAGGTCGCCGACTGACCAGAAGGATGCACCTTTTCTCGCGTTTCGATACCTCAACCAAGGCAACTTTCGGGAGATTCCAATGCTGTCACGTCAAGAGATTTACGATCTGAAGATGTATTATTTCAGGATGAATGAGATTGTGGCCGAATCTACGGATGCCGGCGAACGAGCGTCTGCGATCTGCTGGGATTTCGCACATAAATGCATGTGCATGATCGAGGAGGGCATGGATGCTGATGAGGCGATCGCGACGATTCGGGAGAGCTGGGCCGAGCACGTCGCGCGACATGGCGGCGACCCGGACGGCTGCGTGCCGATCATCGAGCATGTTCGCGCAAAAATATTTGCGCGCGAGATGAGCGTTGCGAAGGAAATGGAGCTACAGTCTCGCAACGAGGCCGAGGCCCGCGCCGTCCGATCCGAGCACGCGGCGACCCCAGTCGGCGTCACGCCCGGCAGGCCGACACCGCTGACGGATGAACACAAACAGATGTCTGAACTCCGGCGACAGAACGACGAGCTGCGTCGTCGGCTGGCGGCGGTCGAGGGGCGCGGCGGGTCGGACGAGTCGGAGTCCCGCCCGGCGCCGGCGCGAAGGGCGAGAGTGTGACGACATAGGGAAATATAAGCGCGTCAATCGTTCGGGGAGAGGCGGCTGGTGAGGCGGCGGCTGGCCCCCAAAGCCTTCCCCTTCACTCCGTCAAGAGTTGCGGGGGAGGGGGGGGCAGCCCCCGCGTCCATAACACTAAACTGTCTCGCGTTCATCGTCATTGTTTGATGAGCGCTTCCACTTCCTGGGGAGTGATGCCGTTTGTCTTGGCGATGTCTGCGATAATCTGCTGTTCCTTCGTCCCGAGATACAGGTCCCTCCGATTGTGACGTTTTGTCATAGCCACCTCTCGTGCTTGCTCCAAACTCTCGCGATATTCGCTCAGGACTCGATATTTGAGTCTCGCTGCCGCGTCTGGCTGTGACAAATCGGATTGGAGTAGATTCCCATGCTTGTCAAATCGAAAATACCCTTGATTAGTCAAAACGTCCAAATAAATTACGTCCTTCCGATAAGTCTTTGGGTCGTTTGGGTGGTAATAGTGCCAACCAACAAGAATGCTCTTTCCGATCGTCATGGTTACCGGAAACTCATCGTCCGACATGGCAAGAGTTTCACCAATCGTCATGTAAACAATCCATGGATAATACTCGGAATTATACGTTACATCATAAATTTGAAAGGTTTCCTTTACAACGGATTTGATTTCGAAGTATGATTCGTACAAACCAACTCCGGCGCCGTTGTGAACCCGAACCTCTATGGGTGGTGCCGGTCGTTGATAAGCGATGAGCAGGAGAGCTAGAAATGCGAATCCGGCAATCAGTGCCAAGCACGCCATAAGCTTGAATACCGTGACGATGCCTCTCGCGAGTGCCCTTGCAGTTCCCCTGGCTGGCTTCTTCTTTTTGCCTTGGAGGAAGCCCGGTCTAAGTTCGGGTGAGTGATCGTCGGTTCGGACGAAGATGAGAGGGGAAAACCCTGGCGGCTCCGCCGGCAGTGCCACTGGAATCGATGGACCTGGTAGTTGCATCTGGGCGCCGCAGCACGGGCAAGTCACCGTCGCGCCCGGCGAGTTAACCGGGAGACTCAGTATGTTATTGCAGGTCGGGCACGAAAAACGGAAACTCATGATCAGCATCTCCATTGATGCTTATGATAATTTTTATGAGCAATTGCCTGAGCACATCGTCATAGATCACGACGTATTTTTCCGCACATCTTGATTATGCTGTTCTTGCGCATATTCTGCAAGAGGCTCACGACCCAAGGCTCGCGTGGATGCTGCGATGCATTCGTCCTCCTGGGGCGGCGGCTCGTGTTGTCAGGACCGCTCGTCCGGCTTAGCCCTGATACCCTCCTCGGCCCTCTCCTTGCCGATCCGATCCCATATCTTGTCGAGAATCGCGTCGTCTTCGTCGTCCAGGGCCGGCGCTTGCTCGATGCCCCGGCGGCGGGCTTGGCGGTCGTCGGTCGGCTGGTCGGTCATTTCCGCCTCCCTTTCGGCCTCGCCGTCTTCGGGGCCGGGGCGGGGCTTGTCGCCCCGTCTTCCGCAGCCCGGCCGGCTTGGAGAAGCTTCAGCAGTTCGCTCGCGAGTTCGTGCCCATACTCCTCTTCAGATCTGTCGCCCGGGTCGTCGGACTGCGGGCCGGTGGCTTGCTTCCGGCCCGAGTCGGCAGCCCTGTTCGCTCGCTTGGCCATTTTAAATGTCCTGAATTTAAATGTGAAATTTCTTTTGTCTATCGCCCTCGGCGGTCCCTATCTCGCGGGGGCTTCCTCGGTAAAGGCCCGCGCCTTGAGGTAATCGACGATCGCCGCATCGACGAGCTTGGCCACGTCGGTCCGGCAGTGCTTGGCTCCCCGGTCAACCCACTCGCGCCAGGCAATCGAGCCCTTGATCGTCAGGGCGGTCGGCTTCTCGCCCGCACGGTCCCGCGCCTTCGGGGTGGTCGTCTTCCGCTTCGCCTCGCTCATCACCGCAGTCCCCATGGTCGTTCTCCCGAATTGGCGACTCGCCAAATAATACTCGCCTACAGAGATTGTATGGGAGGATTCGGCCGGAGACAAGCCGCCCCTACAGAAAAAGTCTGTAGGTTGATTCTTGACTGCCTACAGACTTCCGGTAGAATAAATCAATCGGGATCGTATCGGCCCGATAGATAGTGGGGCTTGCGGTGCTTGGAACACCGCAAGCCCCGGTTGGACTTGCCCCCTCAGTATCACTTTCAGGAGTTCAGTCCGATGGGCATTCTACAGCCTTCCGCGTTTTCCGATCAGCCCGTTTTGGACCGCGACGGCGATCCGATCATCGAACCCGCATGTTTGGATGCGGACGACTTCGATCCGGCGCCGGACGCATGCGTTACGCGCCGTCCCGATTATCACCGATCGCTTGTCGCGGCGGGCGTCGTGCCGATCTCCGACCGCGACGGCCTTCCGGTCGCGGTGCCGATGAACGGCGCGCCGGCCACGTTCCCCGAGTCGATCGATCACGAGGCGATCGCCTTCCGGGCGCAGGGGACGGAAATCGGCCGCTTTATCGCCGATCAACTCGACCGGATTGCTCAACTCGTCCGATGGACGGGCGCAACCAGTCCCCAGGAACACCTTGATCGACTGGAAATCTGGGATGCCGAGATCGCCGCGCAGCACTTCGACCGCGGTTACGAGGCGGGCCTGGAGACGGGCCGGCGCGGGGCCTGAGCGATCCCCGAGATTTCGAGTCGATCCGACCCCCGTCCGGCAACCGGACGGGGGTTTCCTTTTTGACGCCTATCCGACGGCTTATCCGCCCCGCCCTGCCCCGTTGGCGAGCCCTGCCGATAGATCGGGTGATCCCGCCCGCCGATCGCTCCCGTGGCGTTTACGGCGGTTTTTTCGCTCCATACAAAATACAAGCAACTCTTTATAAGACTACGGAATTACTACGGAGTTAAGGTGAGTTTGAATGCAATTCAACGCGAAAAACGCGACAGAATGGAGCGCTTGCAAAAGGCGGAATATGCGGTAAAATCATGTTAGTCAAAGACTTTGGTAAGTGGCGAACAACCGTTTCCCAAGCTGGACGTCAGGGGTTCGAATCCCCTCGCCCGCTCTCGACTTAGGACAAGTCACCTTCAGAAAATAGCCTGTACAATACAGGTTTTCCCGCCCATCCGGGACAGCCCGACCGGCGGATTGAAGTAGGTCGCATGAAAGCCATCGTCATCGACGGTTACGGCTGGAGCGACCGGCTCCGGCTCGACGATCGGCCCGATCCCAGGCCGTCTGCCGGCGAGATTCTGGTGAGAGTCGGAGCGGCCGGCGTGAACCCCGTGGACTGGAAGATCCGCCGCGGTGACCTCCGGTTGATCCTCTGGCTGCGATTTCCCTACATCCCCGGCGGCGACGTCGCGGGCGAGGTCGTCGAGGTCGGGCCGGGCGTGACACGGTTCAAGCCCGGTGATGCCGTCGTCGCGTTCGTCGACCTCAGGCGAGGAGGCGGCTATTCCGAACTGGCCGTCGTGGACGAATCGGCGGCGGCCCTCAAGCCGGGGGCTCTCAGCTTCGTCGAGGCCGCATCGCTGCCGATCGCGGGCGGGACGGCCTTGCAGGCGTTGCGCGATGAGGGCGGACTGGAGGGCGGGGGCTCGGTGCTGATCAACGGAGGAGCGGGCGGCGTCGGCCACTTCGCCGTCCAGATTGCCAGGGCGTTCGGCGCGACCGCGATCGCGACCTGCGGACCCTCCAATGTTGAGTTCGTCCAATCTCTCGGGGCCGACACGGTGGTCGACTACTCGCGCGAGGACTTCACGCGCCGTCGCGATCAATACGATGTGGTGTTCGACGCAGTCGCCAAGAGCTCGTTCCCCGCCTGCCGCCACCTGCTCAAGCCGGGGGGGACGTACGTCACGACCTTGCCCGCCCCCGGGACCCTTTTCTGGTCGGCGCTCCAGTCGACCGCGGGATTATTCGGGCGCGCCAGGCGGGCGAAGTTCCTCGTCGTCGCACGGTCGGGGGCCGATCTGGCGTTCCTCGGCCAGCTCGCGGACCAGGGAAAGCTCCGGCCGACCATTGGCCGGACTTATCCGCTCGACCGAGCTCGCGAGGCGCACGAGGAGAGCGAGCGAGGGCACACGCGGGGCAAGATCGTGCTGGAGGTCGGTCCCTGAGCGGCACCGTCGGCGTCATTCAGGTTTCTCCTCGGTAGTGAATCAGCTCGGCCGGCACCGGGGGCGAGACGCCGGGTGGCGGGCCGTGGCGGAAGCTCGGGTCGGGTGTGCCTCGGTACAGCCGAGGGACGAAGGGGAAGTCGTCGGTGAGCACGTAGTAATAAGTGCCGTCGGGATAATCCGGCGTTGATCCGATCCGGCCATTGCACTCGTCGAGGTCGCCGAGTCCGGGGTCGAAGACGAAGTCCGCGACGAACGTGCCGTCGTGACGACCGCCAGGGCCGTCGGATCGCTTGCCGGGCTTGAGGCGGTAACTCGATCGGAGGCGGCGCGTCGGACTATCGATGGCGGTCGGGTCGGAAGGCCCGTCCGGACCATAGATCGGGAAGCCGTCGGCCGCGTAACCCAGCAGGTGCATCGGGCGTGCCGGTTCCTGCCGTCGCTGGCGCCAGAGCAGCCCGGTCGGGAGGCCGTGGTAGTGGTACATCCCGCGGCCTTGCGTATGCGCGTGGTTCACGTCGATTCCCAGGGCCACGGCGTTCGCCGGGGCGAGTACCTCAAACTGCCATCCGCTGCGGCCGTCGCGATTCCAGAACGGCCCGGAGGGATCGAATACGACGCCGTTCACCGCCACACCGAAAATCCACATCTTCAGGTCGGTCGGAAACTCCGCGACGGCCGGCACGATAGGAACCTCGAAATGGTGCCGCTGCGGACGGATCGGGACCGGGTCGTGACGATTGGGGAATTCGCCCACCGCGTGGCCGGGCATCCCGTTGGAACTCAGCACGCGCTTTCCGCCATCGATCTTCGAGGTGAACTCCGACGGTCGCATGTCCGACGAGCGCGCGGCAGCCCATCGCGCGGCCGCGATCGCGGCGGTCCCCCCCACCGCCGCACCGGCGATCCAGCCTCGTCGAGAGATCGGCATCGCGTGATCCTCCACTTCGCCGTTCGAATCGATCGTAGTCAGTCGATATTCTTAATGACCATGCTCGTGCTGGCCTCGGAAGAGCTCGGCCCTGGCGTCTCCCCTGGCCGCGATGTAGGCGATCAGGTCGAGGATCTCCTCTCTCGTCAGTTTGTCGAGCAGGCCCTTGGGCATGATCGAGGTCGACGACTTGGTGCGCTCCTCGATCTCGTCGCGGTCCAGGAACACCGGCGCGGACCTGGTCAGGGGATTCTCGATCACCTTGATTCGCTGGGGGGTCTCTTCCAGGATCATGCCGGTGACCACCTTGCCGGATCTCGTGCTGAACACGTGGGTCAGGTACTTCTCGTCGATCTTGGCCGAGGGCTCGATCAAGCTGCGGAGGATATCCGCCCGGGTCGTCTTCGCGTCGAGCTGGACGAGGTCGGGCCCGACCTGGACGCCGACTCCGTTCATCCGGTGGCAGGAGACGCAGCTCGCCACCTCGAAGATCTGCTTGCCGTTGGCGAACGACCGGCCGGCGTTCAGGCCCTCGACCGACGACGCGAGGTCGTCGAAGGTCCACTCCTTGCGCGGGCGGTTATTCTTGAGGAGGTCGTCGAGGATCGGCAAGGGATGACCGGCCAGGTAGCCCGTCGGATCGGCGAGATACGCGGCGATGTCCTCGACGACGTAGAACGCGCCGTACATCCGTCGCCAGTGGCCGGGGTAGGTGCAGACATACGGATAGACCCCAGCCTTGGCCGGGGCGATGAAGTCGAGCTTCTGCGAGTCGCGCGGAGCGAGCAGCCGGCTGGCGACGAGGATCTTGTCGGAGGGAGGGACGTAGTTCCGCTCGAGAGCTCCGGGCTGTGTGCTCGATGACTCGCCGAGCAGGCCCACCTCCTCGAGCGAGCCGGGCTTCGTCACGACGAAGTTGTGCGGCATGATGTCGCTGTTTTCAAACACGATCTCGACCGGCTTGCCGGCCTCGGCGGCGATCCGATCCTTGTTGAAGAGCATCTGGTCGGTGATGGTGCCCAGGCGGATCACCCGGACGCCGAGGTCGCCCAGCTCGCGGCGAGACCTCGTCGCGCGGTCGCGCGGGAGCAAGCCCGCGAGCGAGTCGCCCAACTGGATGGCGTCGAGGGCGCCCGCGGAGGTCCGCTCCCGCGTCGGGATGGTCTTGATGTAGGCGAGCAGCGCGTCGAGCGTTGGGCCCGCCTCGTCGGCCGGCCAGTCGGCGACAGGGATTCGCGAGATCGACCGGATCGCGGACGAACGGTCGGACCCTTCACCCCTGACGAATTTCGCGAGCGCCCTGAAGGTCTCGGCCTCCTTGCCGCGGACCGATGTCAGAGCGACCATCGCCGAGCGTCGGAGCATTCCCTCCGTACCGGTGCCGCCGACTTCGGTCCTGGCAAGTTCCTTTTGGGCCGGCAAGTTGTCGGCCTCGAAGGCGACCTTGCGAGCCTCGTCGAGGACCTTGATCGTATACCGATCGAGCCGCTTGTAGTGATCGCCCTCCGTCCGGTTCCAGACGGCGACCGCGTCGATGGGGTAACTGGCGCCGAGGTCGACCTCCCACCAGGGATTCGGCGTGTTTTCCCGGGTATGGGTCTGGCCGCCGTCGCCGTAGTCGCCATTCTTGTTGCCGTCGATCGCACGCGCGGCGGTGCCGCCGTAAGCCGTATTCTTCTGGGTGGGCTTGCCGATCGGGGCGACATTCCGGCCGTCGCTATAAATCTCGACCTCGGCGAGTGTCAGGGTTCTTCGGCCTTGTAGCTCGATCCGGACGAATCGGCCCTCGGTCCCCTTCGACGCCTTGGTACCGCCCCCGAGGTCCTTCGGCAGGCCGTCGAGCAGCGGCAGGACCCTGGGATAGAGGGCCGAGCGCTGGCCGGGATCGCGGATCGCGGGCATGGCGTCGACGAGGTCCCGGAGCGAGCCAGCCGACCTCGAGGCGAGCGCCCAGGCTCGATCAACGTCCTCGTCGGCGGCGATCAGGGCGAGATAGCCGAGCTGACGGGTGACCGGCTTGTGGCCAGTCGTCGCGAGCCCTTGCAGCTCGGGCCGTGCGGCCGTGAGCTCGGCGGCCTCCCGACCCGTGAGGAGCCGGCCAAGGTCGAAAGCCACCGCATCGGTGTCCTCCCCGGTGTGGTCGTCGAGGGCCCTGAAGGCGTCGATCAGCTCCGCCAGTTCGGACTTCTTGTCGGTCTTCGCCAGGTCGGCGAGGGCCTCCCGGCGGATTTCCTCGCGGACCCCCTTGCGGCGGAGCAGCTCGATGTCGATCCCTCGCGTTCGCTTCAGCTTGAGCAGATCATCGATGCCCAGCCGGCTGAGGAAGAACCGCGTGCCGGCGTCGCTGGTGACGGCGATCGGTTTGCCCGCGGCGATCGCTTTTCGCCAGTGGGGCTCGAGCGTCTTCATCGTCTCGCCGCGGGTATAGTCGAGAAACTCGTCAGTCGGGTGGTCGGCCGAGATCAACGGGACCTCGACGGCCTCCGCGACCGGGAAGAAGCTCGCGGCGCGGACGGCTTCAAGACGGACCAGCGGATAGGGGTCGGCTGTCAGCCTCTTGAGCCGGTCGAGAGCCCCGGGAACGCGGTCTCGCCAGACGCAGAGGACCCGGGTGGCGGCGGCCCGGGCGTGGAAGTCGTTCGAGCCGAGGACCCGTTCGAGGAGCTCGAGGTTGACGACATCCTGGTACTGGTGGGCCCAAAGCGCTTCGGTCATGTAGTGCTCATAATCGGGGTCGGCCTTGTCGAGCCCGGCGACCCAGGTCCTGAGGGCGGCGATGACCCGGGCGCCATCCCGGGCGCCCAGCTCAGTCCTGGCTCGATAACGGACCCGGTCCTCCGGGTGCTTGAGCAGCCGGAGCACTTCTTCGATCGAGGCGCCGGCGATCCGGGGGGAAATGGAGAGCGGGCGGCCTTCGTAGGTGACCCGGTAGACCCGGCCGTGGATCCGGTCGCGGCTGGGGTCTCGCAGGTTGTGCTGCATGTGTCCGATGATCGGGTTCTGCCAGTCGAGGAAGTAGAGGGCCCCGTCCGGACCGACCTCGATGTCGGACGGGCGGAAACTCGGGTCGCGCGATGAGAGGATCGGCTCGAGCTCGGTGCCGGCGAGGCTGGCCCCCTTGTATTCGATCTTGTAGCGGAGGATCCCCTGGAAGCCGATCACGTTGGGGACCAGCAGGTTCCCCTGGAATTCCTCGGGGAAATGGCGGCTGCTGAGGAACTCGATGCCCGGCGTGGGGCGCGTGCGCTGCTGGTAGACCTGGGGCGGGCCGGCGTGCTTGTTCGGGTAGTCGACGTGGCCCGAGAACAGGGTGCCGTGGGTCGGGACGGACCCCGTGCCGTCGACCACGATGTCCTGGCCCCATCGGTCGAAGGCATGGCCGTGGGGATTGGCGAAACCGTAGGAGACGTAGACATCGAACTTCTGCGACTTCGGCTCGTATCGGAAGACGCCCGCGTTCGAGCATCGGACTGGCGGACCATAGGGCGTCTCGACCTGGGTCTGGTGGAACGTGCCCTCCTGAAAATAGAGCCCGCCGCCCGGATCGAGCTGGAAGCTGTTGGAGGTGTGGTGCGTGTCGGCCGAGTCGAGGCCCGAGAGGACCCGCTCGCGGATGTCGGCCCGGTCATCGCCGTTGGTGTCCTTCAAGAACATGAGGTCGGGCGCCTGGGCGATCAGGACGCCTCCGTTGGCGAACTCGAACCCGGTCGGGCAGTGAAGGCCGGCGGCGAAGACGATCTTCCTGTCGGCCTTGCCGTCGCCATCGGTGTCCTCGAGGATCAGGAGCTTGTCGTTCATTTCCTCCTTGGGCTTCCAGTGCGGATAGGTCGGCCAGCAGGCGACCCAGAGGCGGCCTTTCGAGTCGAACGACATCTGCACCGGCTTGGCCAGCTCGGGGAACTCCTTCTCGGAGGCGAACAGGTTGACCTTGAGATTCTTGCCGAGCGTCATCTGGCCGATCGCTTCCTCGCCGCCCAGGAAGAGATGCTCGCCGTTGGGTCCCGCACCCGGCTTGTTGGTCTTGACCGGTATGAACGGCGGGGTGTTCGAGTCGTCGACCACCAGGTCCTTGCCCTGGGCGACGGCCCAGATCCGCCGGTCGCGATTGGCGGTCATCACGTCGAGCACTTCCATCTCGCGCTGGGCCACCACGCGGTTGGTCTGGCCGTCGGTGAAGCTCAGATCGGCGCGACCACCGAAGATGGAGTAGCCGTCGACCGTCCGGTATCGGTTGAACCAGTAGAAGTTCTTGTCGAGGACGGCCTGGCGAAGTTTCTCGATGTCCGTTGCCGTTGCGCCTTTGGCGACGGGGACCAC
>JBKQHM010000509.1:0-19147 GCA_052148775.1 Isosphaeraceae bacterium
AGATGAGGGTACTGAGAGTGGATTCCGGACATCGACCTCAAAATTCCCCGTGTTTTTCGGCTTTGTGGTCTCGGCGAAGGCCTCGATGAGAGTCCGATTGTCAAAGAACTTACTGCGACCTACTTAAGTCAACTAATTGCCGACGTTCGTGTTGAGGAGAAGCTGATTGAATGTCTCGATGTCCCTGAATTGCGTGGACACGCCGCTCGTCAACTAGGAGGTCTCGGCAGTTATCGCGCTGTCAACCAATTGCGAGTTATAGTTGCAGACGAGTCTGATTCGATAAAGGAATGGGAGAGGGCCTATGCCGCGAGTTCGCTCGGTCTACTCCGCGACCCGGGCGCTGTCCCCTTCTTGGAGAAAGCCATCCTATCGAAATCAGTTCTCTCCGGGTTCGCTACCCACAGCATCGGAGAGATCGGGACACCGGAGGCGGAGTTGGCCTTGAATCGACTGTTAGTCAACGGAGCGGATGAAAAAGAAGTCGCAAGTGCCTTACTGTTTCATGGCAGTCCGTCTGCGGTCTTAAAGGCGATCGAAATAGCGAAGCAGAAGGTAGACGGGCCGAAATGGCTTGCAGATCGGCTGCCCTCGGCATTCTTTAGTCGGGGTCATCGATTCGGGACTTATTATTATCATGTCCACCTTGCCGAACTCATCCCCTACCTGAGATCTGGAGAGCATCTTTATCAGCCGAAGGAAGTGTCGAACCTTCTCTTTGCTGTCGAGCCGCTTGATGGTGATCTGGTACGCGAACTGTTGCGAGAATGGGCAGTTCGTCGAGGTACGCCGCATGACGTTATTGTCAGGGAGAACGATGGTCTTAGATTCTCTCACAGGGCGTATCGATGCCTTCTGGATCGCTCGGACGATTCCGTCGTAGTGACCGCCGTTGACCTCGCACTGGCCGAGAAGGATGGCCCGCGATTTCAACATCTCTCGGTTGCGGACCTGGAGCGGCTTTCGCCGCCGCTCGTCGCCCGCGAATTGAGGCGACGATTCACACCAATCGACGATGTCAGCAAACTCGCACGATTGATCGCTCTACTCGGCCGATTCGGAGTTTCGAACGATCAGCAATATATCGCCCCGTACCTCAATCATCTCGATGATCGCCTGGCGAACCTCGCCTACGAGGCAATCTGTCTCCTCACTGATCCCTTGCGAGTTCCCCAGGGTTGGGATAGCTTCTGACACGGTCTGGGGGCAGCGACGTCGCTCAACATGCTGCGGCTTCCTGGGCGATCCGGTCAAACTCGCGAACTGCATCAAGAGCCTGGTCGAGCGGAACATGAGGTTTCAACTCGACGAGTCGACGGGCGCGCTCTTCGACACCGTTGGCACTGGCATCCTCCCGGGTCACATGGAGCGCCGTGGCCAGTTTCTCCAGTTCGGTCACGCCTTTCGAACCGAAGGCGCGCGCGACGAACGCGATCTCGCGGGCGTGTTTCGACAGGGTGACAGGGTAGCGCGAGCGCAGCTCGGCACTCGTTCGCGTCGGCGCCAAGCCCGGACCGTAGCTGGGTGACTTGTGATCGAACTCGATCAGGTAATCCGCCCGGAGCGCCGTCATTTCCTCGCTCAGTTCGAACGAGTAGGGACCGTGCTTGTAAAGGATGAACTCATACCCGGTCGGCACTCCCAGCAACTCCTGCAGGAAGTAGGTCGCCTTCTGCATATGGGTATGGCCGCACCAGCTCCCTTCGCGTCGTAGCTGATCGGCGAGTTCGGTGAGGATGGCAGCTTTCTGTAGGCGTTCCATGAATCAGGTCTCCTTGCGGGCCTGGATGAGTTGATCCCGGTTGACGGTCAGCCAAGGGTTTGCGTCTTTGAGCAAGTCAGCTCTGATGAAAACGTAATCGACGGCGACCACGGGGAGGTGCTGTAACACTTCGGACAGTTTTTCCGCCGAAGCGATCCGCCCATCCCTGAGGAGGACCGGGAAGACCGACGCCTCGCGTTTCTGCGTGTACTTGTCGTACCGGACATTCTCCTCGCCAAACTCGACCTTCGCCCCCTCGAACACGGCTTGGCCCGCCTCGGGATTCACCTTGACGTCCTCCGGATGACGCTGATAGAGGACCTTAAAATGATCGTGGTTTGCGATCCGTCGCGCGGCGTCGTGACCCGCCCGAGACGAGTCTCTCGCCGCAGCCAGGATACGGGAGTTCACTTCATTGTCGGTCATTTGAAGATGCGACTCAAGATCCGTCTGAAATTTTCCGGCGGGCAGTTCAGCGCCCAGGTAGTCCTTGAGGTGGATATCGTAGATCCGGCGGATGGGGTGAAAGTACACCTGGGAGTACATATAATAGCGGGCGAGTAGCAGCGCCTCGGCGGAGTGGACACCGCCTTCTTCGACGCCCAAGGTGGGCTCGGCGACCGTGCCCGGCTCGATGTTGGAACGCAAAGGGATGATGCGCAGCGTATCGATCAAACGGAAGTGATCGAATCGCCCATAGGCGACCCCTGCATGATAGGAGTCGCGGAGCAGGTAATCCATCCGGTCCGCTCCGAAGGCATCGCCAACAATGATCTCGGCCAGGATGGATTCCCAGGAAGTGAACGTGATGTCCCGGGCCTTCCGTGGGCCGACGGAGAGTTTGACGACGTCCATCGGCCGGAGGGGCGGCGTCATTGCCATCCAGATGCCTGCCATCTCCGGGCTCAGGATGATTTCCCTGGTCAGACGTTCGTGATCCCAGCCCTCGGGGAGGAGTTCCTTCTCCGCCGCGTGTGAGAAAGGCAGATGGCCCATGTCGTGGCAGAGCGCGGCCATCCTCAGCGCCCGACGCCAGTATTGGAGTTGATGCGGTTGGCCGACCTCCGGGAGAATCTTCCGGACTTCGTCGCTCACGTGCGCGGGATTGGTGACGACATCGAACACCCTGCCGGCCAGCTCCATGACGCCGAGCGAATGTTCGAACCGCTTGTGCGTCGCTGCCGGATAGAGCATGTAGGTCATCGCGAGTTGATGAATGTGCCGCAATCGTTGGAACGGCCACGAGTCCAGGACCGCACGCTCGTCCGAGTCCAGCCGGACGAAGACGTGGATCGGATCGCGGATCTCGTGCAAGTGTTTGCTCATCACGCCCCCGCTTTGAACCTTCATAAAGTCTACCCGATCCTGGTCGTTGCTCCAGAGTCTAACACTCCCACACCCGCTTTGATGCATTCACGACCAGAGTATGCCTTTGGTCTACACTTTTCTTCGACCAACTCCTGTCGGGACGATGATACTCCGACCATCCAATGCAACCATACTCGGATGACTACGTGCCCCCCAAAAAAGCACATTTCAAGAATTCCATCTCATTCTTGTTGCCGCATCTACCATGAATTACTAGACCTATTATGGCGAAATATGGTCGATGACGATCCTGCTCTCCGAGATGCCCGACATGAACCTCAAACTTCATCCACCCATAATCAGGAAATCAGGGATCTCAAAGTCCTTGAAGGCAAAAACTGAAAAAACGAAGCCAAAAATAGAACGATTGGGCAAGATTTGCGGGATATCGACCCGTTCGCTCACCAGCAAATTGGCCGAATCTCAAACCGACAAAACGAACCCAATGGCAATATGGGTAAAATACTCCGAAAAGGACGACGACAAAGACAAGACCAAGAAACCAGGGCTCCGAGAAATCCCCCGCAGGAGAATCGCGCGAACGAAGCCACAACGACAAGGATCTGGCAATATTTGGCATCCAATACCTACTCCGATACGGACAGAATCCGGAGATTCGAAAACCGACAAAACGAACCCACCGACAATCTGGGCAAAATCGTCTCGGTATGACAATCATGACGGTCGCATCGAAGTCGCCGATTCCTCGCCCGGAGGCTGCAACCATGAGACGACCTTCATCCGTCGGATGGTCCCGGATCGCCTGGCTCGTGCTGGCCTGTTGCTCGTCGGGGCTCGCCCGAGGTGAGGAGCCATCGATCTGGGGCGAGGTCATCATGAGTCAGCCGTTCGACACGGTGCCGTTCCGGCAGATCCGGGTCCCGGCCTGGGTGCAGGAGACGATCGGCTGCGGCTATACCCTCTCGGGCATGGATACCAAGGCGCGGGCCGCGGCCGCCGCGCACGGCGTGACGATCAGCGAGATGGGCTTCGTCGACCCATTCTATCCCTATTACGACAGCAAGCTCCTCAAGAAGCGCAGTCCGCATGTCCCGCTCGGTCGACTCGAGAAGGACATCGCCGAGTATCAGAAGCTGGGCGTCCGCATCCTGGGGGTCTATCCCCCGTGCCTTCAAGGCGAAGTCTATGAGAACCATCCCGACTGGCGACGGATCGCGACCGATACCTCCGAGATCCCCCAGATCGATATGAAGAAGTATCCACACGGCGGGATGCTCTGCCTGCTCGGCCCCTACGGCGATTTCTTCATCGACGTCCTCGCGGAGATCCTCACCAAGTACCCCGCCGTCGACGCCTTCAGCTTCGACGGACTGCACTACGGCGGTGTCTGCTACTGCCAGCACTGCCGGGCCGGCTACCGCGAGGCCGCCGGCGCCGAGATCCCCAGGACCGACATGAACGACCCCGCCTTCCGACGCTATCAGCACTGGGCCGACCGCCGCATGGAAGACCTGGTCCGCCGGATGCAGGAGCGGCTCAAGGGGATCAAGCCCGACGTCGCACTCGTCACTTGGACGACCAACGCCGGCCGGTTCGGCCACTTCCTCTCGATCCCGCGCAACATGCCCGCGCGGATGAACCTCCTGCTCGACGCGCCCGACCAGGAGTTCTGGCTCGACGAGACCAACCGGGGCGCCACCATCCTCCCGGCGTTCGCCAATGCCTATATCTGGGCGATCACCAACCACCGGACCGCCTTCAGCGAGCCCTACATCCTCAGCCACGGTAATCCCTATGGCAAGGATAGCTTCCCGCCGCAGGAGATCCTCCGCCGGATGCTGTTGACCCTCACCTACGGCGCGGCGCCCAGCATCGCCGTGGGACAGCCGCCCAACCTCCAGGCCGAGCTCTACGACTGCCTCGACGAGGTCCGGCGCCGCAAGCCCTGGCTCACCCACAAGAAGCCCGAGCCCTACGCGGCCCTGGTCATGAGCGACAACACCCGCAACTTCTACGGACGCGAGGCGGGCCGGGTCGAAGAACGCTACATGGCGAACGTCCTCGGCGCCTTCCGCGCCGGGGTCGAGTCGCACCGCGTGCTCAACGTGATCAATGACTGGAACCTGAACCCCACCGACCTCGCGCCGTACAAGGTGCTCATCCTGGCCAACACCGCTTGCCTCGACGATGCCCAGGCCGTCGCGATCGCGCAGTTCGTCGAGCGGGGCGGCGGACTGTTGGCGAGCCTCGATGCCTCGCTGTTCGACGAATCCGGCAACCCGCGGCCGAACTTCGCGCTGGCCCGCGTACTCGGGGTCGAGCACCGCGGCCCGATCGACGCGTCGGGTCGCAAGGAAGAGCTCGACGTCAACTTCCTCAAGTCCATCGGGCCCGACTACTGGGAAAAGCGCAAGAATGTGTTCGACTTCAAGCAGGACGTCGGCTCGTTCCTCAACCGGGGCCGCATGCCGACCTACGTGGGCGCGCAGAGCGTGACCTTCAAGGGCCCCGCCGTGCGCGTCGTCCCGACGAGCGCGTCGGCGCGGGTGGTCGGCACCCTGCGGCTGAAGTCGGACGAAGGCGCGGGGACCGCCGAGGTCCCGGGGGTCGTCGCCCACACCTTCGGCCGGGGGCGCGTCGTCTACTTCGCGGGCGGATTCGACGCCGCATACTATCTTTACGCGTATCCCTACCAGCGGCTCCTGCTGGCCAACGCGATCGACTGGGCCGCCTCCGGCCCCCCGCCGATGGTGGTCGAGGCGCCGATGTGCGTGCATTCGACCCTGATGCGGCAATCGACGGGCGGGTCGGAGCGGCTGATCGTCCACCTCTACAGCGACCTGAATACCACGGCCTTCCACGCGATGCCCGTCGACGACGTACCCCTCCGCGAGGAGGTCGTACCGATCCACGACATCCGGATCACATTCGCACCGAGCTATCGATTGGGACGCGTGCACCTCGAGCCCGAGGGGCGAGACCTGAAGCTCGAGCCGACGCCCGGCGGGCCCAGCGTCGTCGTCCCGAGGCTCGACGTCCATGCGATGGTCGTGGGCGAGCTCGAGCCGGATCTCACGAAGCCGTCGGCGAGATCGATTCGCGGGTCCAGAAGATGAAATCCGTCTTGGCCGGCTCGCCGCCGGCCGCGCGCACCAGGGAGGCAATCTGACCCCGATGGTACAACGAATGACCGTAGAGCTGGGTGAGCACGTCGGCGACCACGCTGCGGAACCGCGTGCCCTCGCTGGTCAGGTAGTCGAAGGTTCGCTCCAGCTCCGGCTCGTCCAGGCGTGCGAAGTAATCCGACCAGTGCCGCTCCACGGACTCGAGATCGGCCACCAGACCCTCGTAGGTCGTATCCGTCGGGAAGAGGTTCGCGGGCCGTTCGACCGGGAAGCCGAAGCGATACAGCCACATCTGACGCGCGGCGACCATGTGACCCATGATGTTCATCGCCTTCTGGAAGGGCTCCGAATGACGCCCTCCCTCGGGCACGGACTCGAGCGACGCCAGGACCTTGCGATGGCTGTCCTTCTCGTAATCGAACCAACGTCGGTACTGCTCGACCAGCGTGGGGATCATGATAACCTCGGGAGCTGGGACTCGGCCCGGCCTCTCGAATCGGGCCGCGATTCACCACCATACGTTCCACTTGTACACCACATAGAGGCAAGCCGCAACCCCGATGATCAACCACCACGGCTTGGGGGACGGCGGCGCATCCTCCTTCGAGAGGTACCGCGCGCAATACGGGCAACGCTCGGAATCCTCGTGGATCTCGCGACGACAGTGCGGGCAAGGGATAGTCGGCTCATCATCGTCATCTTCCGGGTAGTCCGGATCCTCGGGATCGTCGTCATCCCACGCGTCTTCCGGTTTGTACAGACGAGGCATCGTCCGGCCCCTACTTCTTTCCAGGGATTCTCGGTGGATCTCCGGGTTGCAAGCCCCGCGCGAAACCCGGACCAGGCTCCTGGAAGATCCTCTCATTCTATCGGATGAAGCGAAGAATTCGCGAATGGACCGGCCAGGAATCAGGTGACGTTCCATGCCCCCGATCGATCGCGTCGACATCACCGGCCCCGGGTTCAAGGCCAACCCGTATCCCGTCTATGCCCGACTGCGCGCCGAGGCCCCGGTCTATCGCGCGATCCTGCCGGACAGGCAGGTCGCCTGGCTCGTCACGCGATACGACGACGTGGCCGCGGTGCTCAAGGACGACCGCTTCACCAAGGAGCGCGGGAGGCGGCTGGATCCCAAGCAAGCCGCCCGGGAGCCCTGGATGCCGGAATTCGTCCGGCCGCTGTCGAGGAACATGCTCGACGTCGACCCGCCCGACCATACCCGCCTGCGCGGGCTGGTGCACAAGGCGTTCACGCCGAAGCGGATCGAGGAACTGCGCGGCCGCGTGCAGGCCCTGACCGACGAGTTGCTCGACACCGCCCAGGCCCGGGGTCGCATGGACTTGATCCGCGACTATGCCCAGCCGCTGCCCACGACGATCATCGCCGAGATGCTCGGCGTCCCCGTCCGCGACCGGCATCGCTTCCATCGATGGTCGAACACCATCGTGTCGTCGATGGGCAACAACTGGCAGCAGATGCTGGCCATTCCCTATCTGTGGGCGTTCCTGCGCTACATCCGTAGGCTCGTCCAGGCCCGGCGGTCGGCCCTCCGCGATGACCTGATCAGCTCGCTGATCGAGGCGCACGAGGCCGGCGACCACCTGAGCGAGGATGAGCTGGTCGCGATGATCTTCCTGCTCCTGATCGCCGGCCACGAGACCACGGTGAACCTGATCGGCAACGGAACCCTCGCCCTGATCGAGCACCCCAACGCGATGGCCCGGCTCCGCGACGACCCATCCTTGATCAAGTCGGCCGTCGAGGAGTTGCTCCGATACGACGGGCCGCTGGCCACGGCCACCGAGCGGTTCGCCCGCGAGGACGTGACGATCGCCGGCGTCACGATCCCGCGCGGGGAGATGGTCCTGGCCGTGCTCTCTTCGGCCAACCGCGATGAGGGGCAGTTCGAGACCCCGGACACCCTCGACCTGACGCGGGAGCCGAACCGGCATCTCGCGTTCGGGCTGGGCGTGCATTACTGCCTGGGCGCGCCGCTCGCCCGGCTCGAGGGCCAGATCGCCATCAACACACTGCTCCGCCGTGCATCCGACTTAAGGTTGCGCATCCCGGCGGATCGACTGCGATGGCGGCCCGGAGTCCTCCTGCGCGGCCTGAAGGCGCTGCCGGTGGCATTCGCCGGGCGGCCCGCGGCGGCCTCGAAATGTGTGGGACGTTGACCGAGAACCCCAAGCAACCCGAGCTCATCCCATGCACCATCTCCACATGCGGCTCATCGCGATCGCCTGGCCAATCCTCGTCGGTCCCGCATTCGCGCCGGGCCGGACGAGAATGACGTCTACGTGCTCAGGGCCCCGGAGCACACGCGGCAAGAGGTCGAGAAAGCCTATTCCGAGATGCCCCCGGTCGAGTACCGGCCGCCCGCGGACCGCTGGAAGAACCTGCCGATCACGGCCTCGGCGCTGGGCAAGGGCGAAGGGATCCTGCGGATCGTGATGCTCGGCGACAGCATCGTCAACGACACCAGCCGGTCGCGCTGGGACGACCTGCTGCGGAGAGATTATGCGAGGTGCCGGATCGATCGCACGACCTGCGTGCGGGGCGGGACCGGATGCTGGTGGTACAAGGAGGCCTCGCGGCTGAAACGGTACGTGCTGGACCTCAACCCCGACCTGCTGATCATCGGCGGAATCAGCCATAAGGACGACGTCGACTCGATCCGCGAGGTGATCCGCGGCGTGCGTCAGGCCCGGCCCTGCGACATCCTCCTGATGACCGGCGCGTTCGGGACGATCGACCCGCGCGACGACGCCCAATGGCGGCCCGAGATCGACCCGAAGGGCACCGATTACCGCGCCCGGCTGAAGCGGCTGGCCGACGAGGAGAAGGCCGGCTTCTTGGATATGACGGGAGCCTGGGGGCGCTACATCCGGGCATCCGGTCAGGACCCGAATTGGTTCAAGCGCGACCCGATCCACGCCAACATCCGCGGAGAGCAGATCCTGGGCCACATCCTGGAGGCCCACCTCGCGCCGCCGGTGCCTCCGACCCGCACGATCCCCGAGAAGCCGAGCGTGACACATCCTCGATCCCTTCGTAAGCCCCCCGGAAGACGTGCGACCGCAAGCCTATCGCATCGAATCGATCGAGGAATTCACGACGTCGGCACCCTGACAGCGGCCTATCGGCAGATCATCACGGTTTACGGCCCGACGCATATCCACTTCGACGTCGAAGGCATTCGCGGCACTCGATCGGCCCCCCCGACGATGGCGAGGAAGACGCTTGCATCGCGCGGCACCATGCCTCATGCTGATTCCTATCGCCCTCGACGGTGTTGCAACTTGTCAACCCACTCGTGCGGGTCGAGAAGCATCCCGGAATGACGCGTGAGTGACACAACCGACTCCCCTTGGGTCGACTCCGCGTCCGAGATCAATCGAAAGGAGACATCGATGGACCGAAAGTTCGTCTGCCCTTGGCGCCTGATGATCCTGATTGCGTGCGGGCTCGGCTGTCTCCCGCCCGTCGCCGGCGCGCAGACTCCGGCGACCGCTCGCAAACCCCCGAACATCCTCTTCGTCTTCAGCGACGACCATGCCTATCAGGCCATCGGCGCCTACAACGACCCGCGCCGGCTGATCGAGACGCCGAACATCGACCGGCTGGCCAAGGAAGGGATTCGCTTCGACCGCTGCGTCGTGCCCAATTCCATCTGCGGCCCCAGCCGGGCCTCGGTCCTGACCGGGAAGTATTCCCACCTCAACGGTTTCTACAACAACACCAACAGCCGCTTCGACGGCTCGCAGGTCACGTTCCCCAAGCTGCTGCATGGGGCCGGCTACCAGACGGCGATCGTCGGCAAGTGGCACCTCGTCACCGACCCCACCGGCTTCGATGAGTGGTACATCCTGCCGGGCCAGGGTCAGTACTACAACCCGCCCATGATCCACAACGGCCAGAAGGTGGAACACAAGGGCTATACCACCGACATCATCACGGATTCGAGCATCGCGTGGCTGAAGAAGCGCGACAAATCGAAGCCGTTCCTGCTGATGTGCCAGCACAAGGCACCGCACCGCGAGTGGATGCCGGCGCTGCGCCACCTGGGACACGACAAGGATCGCCCCTACCCCGAGCCGCCCACGCTCTTCGACGACTATTCCGGCCGCGGCAAGGCCGAGCACGACCAGGACATGACGATCGCCAAGACGATGAACGACGTCGACCTGAAGCTGACGCCCCCCAAGATCCTCACGCCCGATCAGCGCAAGGAATGGGACGCCTACTACGAGCCGCGCAACGCCGCCTTCCGCAAGGCCCAACCCCAGGGCAAGGACCTTGTGCACTGGAAGTACCAAAGATATATGCACGACTACCTCGGCTGCATCAAGTCGGTGGACGAGTCGGTCGGCCGGCTGCTGAAGTTCCTCGACGACGAAGGGCTCGCGGACAACACCATCGTGGTCTACACGGCCGACCAGGGCTTCTACCTCGGCGAGCACGGATGGTTCGACAAGCGTTGGATCTTCGAGGAATCGCTGCGGGCGCCGCTCCTGGTGCGCTGGCCCGGCGTGGCGAAGGCCGGCGGCACCAGCAGGAGCCTCGTCTCGAACATCGACTTCGCCGAGACCTTCCTCGAGGCGGCCGGGCTGCCGGTCCCGGCCGACATGCAGGGCCGGAGCCTCGTCCCGATCCTCAAGGGCCAGACGCCGGCCGACTGGAGGATCGCCTTCTACTATCAGTATTATGAATACCCCACACCGCACCACGTCCGGCCGCATTACGGCGTCGTGACGGACCGCTACAAGCTCGTCCACTTCGACCGGCCCGACCTGGACACCTGGGAGCTCTTCGACCTCTACACCGACCCGCACGAGCTGCGCAACGTCTACTACGAGCCCGCTTACCGACCGGTCCTGAACGATATGAGGTATCGGCTCGACCAGTTGCGCACGGAGTTGAAGGTCCCGGCGGAGCCGCCCAAGGAAGCCTTCGGTAACAAGCCGTTGCAGTAGCGATCCCCGCTCTGGGCGCATCGTCGCCGGCGGAAGACGCCGGCACGATGCGATGCGGGCGAGCGGACCTCAATACTCCGCCTCGACCTCGGCGCCCGGCTTCGCCTTCGCGCCGAGGATGGGGAATCCCGACGTCTCCTCGACCCTCCCCAGGCAGCGATCGAAGGTGGAGACCGTCGCCGCGAACAGGGCCGCCGCGATCCCCCCGTGGACCACGATCCAGAAGAAGGTCCCCACCCACACATCTTCCGCACTACCCGGCCCGAGATGTAACTCGGGCCCGACGGCCATCGTGGCGAAGGCCACCCCATACAGAGGGCTCCCCATGACGGCGGGCACGACGAGATGATTGTCCGGATTCCCCCCCGTGGCCATGACCGAGACCAGGATCAGGATCAACCAACCGATCGAGAAGACGACATAAGCGGCGACGCACAGGGCGACGGCCCGGCCGAGCCGGCTCACCCAGGTCGCCAGCGCCAGGCCCACGCTGGTGATCGCGGCGGCATAGGCCGAGATCAGCCCGAGCAGCCCAATGTAGGCGAAGACCCGGCCGGTTGCCGTCAGGATCAATCCGGCCGTCACGGCCGGCCAGATCAAGAGGTGTCGGGACTGACGGAAGGCCCCCCACCACTTCCCGGCCAGGATCGATCGGGTCGAGAGCGGTGTGGCAAGGAGCACGTCGAGGCTGCCGCGCGTGCGCTCTTCGGCCAGGCTGGTCGCGGCGTTCACGCTCAGGAGCAGCAAGCCGACGGAGACCTGGAACACGTTCATCGCCGCGACCACGCCCGCATCCCGACGCCCGTTGGAGATGAGTTGCAGCGTCAGCACGATCCAGAGCACGCCGAAGCCCGAGTACAGCAGCCAGGCCAGTCGCAAGAAACGCGACGGCTTCGAGCGATGCCACTCCCGCCACAGGACCGGGTTGCCGTCCAGCGACGGGCCGGGCAGGCGCGGCAACCCCGGCACGCGCGGGAATCGGAACGCAAAACGCCCGCGGCGGGAGGTCCCGTCCGGCCGCCCGGCCTGCGTCATGGCCACCCCCCGGATCCGCGAGGTCGAGAGCCCAGCGAGCAACCCGGACACGCCGAGGCAACCGGCCAAGAACCCCAGATAGGCCGTCCAGCCGACCTTGCCGGGGTCCATGTAGGGTGCGTAGGCGAGGTAGTAGGGATTCGAAAGGATCGCGCATTCCCAAAGGGATGGCATCGCGGACGGAGGAGGTTGACTCCAGAGGGAGGACGTCGCGATAGCCACCCAGGCCGGGCTGGCCAGCCAGACGATCAGTATCAAATACGTGAGCATCAGCACTTCATGAGTCTTGCGGCCCCAGACCGACAGGATCATGGCCAGCGAGCAGCCCATCACGGCGCAGCCGATGGCCGCGAGGAACGAGCCGCCCAGCGCCATCGGGTCGATGCCGCCGAGCAGACCCGACAGCGCCGTGATCGGCAAGACGCAGGCGATCAGGCCCAGCACCGGAACGAGCCGTACGCCGAGCTTGCCCAGGACGATCTCGGCGTTCGAGAGGTCGGTCGTCAACATGTGATCGAGCGTGCCGCGCGCCTTGTCGAGGCAGACGGCGCCCGCCGTGGCCGCCGGCGCCGCCAGCAGCACCAGCGTCAGCTCGATCGTGACGATCGTGAAGTACAAGGCCTCGCCGTAACTCGCCATCTGCTGGATCGACACGGTCCGGTCCGGCCGATCGTTACGGACCGTGTTCTGCCAGACGATGATCATCCCGATGAGCATCGTGCCCACGAACAACGCGCGCAGACCGTAGACCTGCCACCGTCGCGTGGTCGTGAGCCATTCATAGACGAATACGGGCCCGGGCCCCAGCCTGACTCGCACGTCGAAGTCCCCCGGAACAGAGGTGCCGCGGCCTCGGACGACATGCACCCATTCTTCCAGGGTTTCCGACTTTTGTCAAACTCCCGGGACCCCGGCTCGTGGAAGGAATGGCGTCGAACGCATCGCCGGCTCGTCGGCGCGAGGGGATCCCGATCAGCGATCGGGGAAACGCCGGACAGGACCGAATCGAGGGTCTCGGGCCGGTACGGGGTTTCCCAAGCCTGTGCCGGTCCGTCATCATGACGGCTGGAGCGCGTTACCATGCTTGGTCCCGTCGAGGCTGCCGGATCGATGCTCCGGATCTCCCGACAGATTGGGAAGGCGAAAAACAAGGGATTCCGCAAGATGGATAAAATCAAGGTATTCAGGTCGATGATCGTCACGGCGATCCTTCTGCTCGGAACGACCGGGAGCCCTGCCTGGGCTTACGGCGGGGAAATCGACCTGAGCCGCGCGGTGGTCGTCGTCCCCGACGGGATGTCGGGCCCGGAAAACAAGGCGGTGCGGCTCCTGGTCGAGGAAGTGCGAGCGCGGGCGGGGATCGCCTGGGAAGTGGTGCTCCGATGGCCGAGCAGTGCGGTGCCGATTATTGCGATCGGTCCGGATCGCCTCCTCCGATCCGATACGAGCCCGATCCGCGATCACATCCCGCTCCAGCCGACGGCCGGCGATGCCAGGGAAGGCTACCGGATCCGCACCCTGCGCGGCGGGAATGACGCCCCGGCGGTGCTCGTCGCCGGCAATGACGCCCGCGGCGTGCTCTTCGGCGTCGGACGACTGCTGCTGGCGATGAATATGAGTCCGGGAAAGGTGACGCTGGCGGAGCCGCTCGACCGGACCTCGGCGCCGAAGTACCCGCTCCGCGGCCATCAACTGGGCTATCGGCCCAAGACGAACTCTTACGACGCTTGGGACCTGCCGCAGTGGGAGCGTTACATCCGCGAGCTGGCCGTCTTCGGGACGAACGCCATCGAGCTGATCCCCCCCCGATCCGACGACGACGCCGACAGCCCCCATTTCCCCGCGCCGCCCCTGGAGATGATGGCCGGGATGTCCGGGCTCTGCGCCGACTACGGCCTGGACGTCTGGATCTGGTACCCGGCGATGGACGCCGATTACTCCGACCCCGCGACGGTCGAGTTCGCGCTGAGGGAGTGGGGCGAGGTGTTCCGGAAGTTGCCCCGGATCGACGCGGTCTTCGTGCCGGGGGGCGACCCCGGCCACACCCGGCCCAAATACTTGATGGCGCTCCTGGAGAAGCAGGCCGCCAGCCTCCACCGCTACCACCCGACCGCGCAGATGTGGGTCTCGCCGCAGAGCTTCTCCCGCGAGTGGCACGACGAGTTCATCGCCCTGATGAAGGCCGAGCCGGCCTGGCTCGCCGGCGTGGTCTTCGGCCCGCAGGTGCGAGTGAGCCTCCCCGAGCTGAGGAAGGCGATCCCGTCGAAGTATCCGATCCGCGACTACCCCGACATCACGCACAGCCTGCGCTGCCAGTACCCGGTCCCCGACTGGGACGTCGCCTATGCCCTGACCGAAGGGCGAGAGGTCATCAATCCCCGCCCCCGGGACGAGGCCACGATCTTCCACGCGTTCGCCGACCAGACCGTCGGCTTCATCACGTATTCCGAGGGCTGCAACGACGACGTCAACAAGATCATCTGGAGCGCACTGGGCTGGGACCCGGGCGTCGACGTCCTCGACGTCTTGCGGGATTACGCCCGATACCTGGCCGGGGTGTCCGACCGCGATGTCGACGGCTTCGCCCGCGGGCTCCTGGCCCTGGAGCAGAACTGGCGCGGGCCGCTGCTGACGAACAGCTCGGTGGAGACGACGCTCCAGCAGTTCCGCACCCTGGAGCGTCGGGCCGCGCCGCGCGTGCTGGCCAACTGGCGGTTCCAGCAGGCCCTCTACCGCGCCTATTACGACGCCTACGTGCGCAGCCGCCTGATCTACGAGACCGACCTCCAGGAGCAGGCCATCGCCCGGCTGCGCCAGGCCGGTTCCATCGGCTCGATCGCCGCGATGGACCAGGCCGACGCGATCCTCGACCGCGCCGTCACGCAGCCGGTGGCGGGCGACCTCCGCGCGCGGGTCTTCGAGCTGGGCGAGGCGTTATTCCAGAGCATCCGCATGCAACTAAGCGTCCCTCGTTACAAGGCGATCGCCGTCGGCCGGGGCGCGAACCTCGACACGATCGATCAGGTCCTGAACGACCGGCTCTGGCTGAAGCGACGGTTCCAGGCGGCGCGCCAGCTCGACGCCGAGCCGGCGCGGCTCCGCGAGATCGAGGCGACCGTCGAGTGGACGAACCCCGGGCCCGGCGGCTTCTACGACGATCTCGGCAACCCGCTCCGACGGCCCCACCTGGTTGCGGGCTCATCCTACGCGAAGGACCCAGCCTCCTTCCGCGGCCCGATGACCGCCTTCGACCAGGAGCCCTCATGGCGGCGCGCCTGGTGCCGGCACGCCGGCACGATCTTCGGCGAGCCGCTCAAAGCCCGCTACGAAGGGCTCGACCGGACCGCATCCTACAAGGTCAAGATCGTCTACACCGGCGACATGTTCCAGGTGAAGGTTCGCCTGGTCGCCGACGATTCGATCGAGGTGCACCCGTACCTGGCCAAGCCGAGGGACATGACGCCCGTGGAGTTCGACATCCCTCGCGAGGCGACGAGCGACGGCACCCTCACCCTGACCTGGACCGCCGAGCCGGGCCGCGGCGGCAACGGCCGAGGCTGCCAGGTCGCCGAGGTCTGGTTGATCAGGAAGTAGGATGGTAGTCAGTGTCCTGACGCATGAGCCTCCTTGCATTCTCATAACCGATATTGCTCGCCCCCGGGGCCGAGCTTACGATGCTCGCATTAGGATCCGAATCCCAGGGGAGCGAATCAGGCATGGACATCTCACTCCCTCCGGACCTCGAGGAGTACGTCGAGATCCAGGTTCACAACGGCTTCTACCGCTCGGCCAGCGAGATGATCGGTGAAGGTCTGCGGCTCCTCATCGCGAAGGAAACCGAACAAGGAAAGCTCCAAGAGTTGAAGCGCGAGATCCAGATCGGCACCGATCAGGCCGAGAGAGGCCAGGTCTCCGAGTTCACCGCGGAGACGCTCGAGAGACTCAAGAGCGAGGGACGCGATCGGCTCGCGACCGAGCGAAGTCCGAAAATCTCATGAACAAGGGAGGAATTGCCATGGAACGCCCCCTCCGAAGATCCCTGGCCTGCGTCATCATGTTCTCGACCGCCGCGATCGCTTCGATACAGATGGCGCTCGCGGACGAACGATCGCCGGTGCCCTCCGCGTCCGCCCCGAAGCCGCCGCCCGGCCTGGCCGCACGGGTCCAGGAGATCACCGACGTCGTGCTGGAGAACCACATGGATCCCCCGGCGCGACAGCAGATGATCCTCTCGGGGATCAAGGCGCTCTACCGGGCGACCAACGTACAGGTCCCGCCCGACCTGAGTCGTCGGGTGTCGGCGGTGGCAACGCCCGACCAACTCGCGGCGCTCCTCGCGGATGCCTGGCAGAAGGCGACGGCCAGCCCGATCGTCATGAAGATGCCCGAGGAAGTCTTGCTCAACGGCCTGCTCGCTCCCGTCCCCGGAGGGGCCGAACTGATGACCGCGAAGGAACGCAAGGTCACGGAGCAACTCGAGGGCAATCGCTACGTCGGCATCCACATCGCCCTCGGCATGGATGAGAAGGAGAAGCTATCGAGAATCTCCGAGGTCTTCCCGGGAGGGCCAGCCGATCGAGCGGGTGTGAAGAAGGATGACCTGATCGAGGAAATTGACGGAGTTGCCACCAAGGACATGGTCCTGCGCGACGCGATCGAACGATTGCGAGGCGAGGAAGGGACCGACGTCACGATCAAGGTGCGGCAGCCGGTCGCGGCGAAGTCCCGGACGATGACGATCACCCGCGGCCAGCTCCCGCACCCGACGATCCAGGGCATCCGCAAGCGTCCGGATGGCGACTGGGACCTCCGGTTCGATGGCCTCGCCGAACCCATCGGCTTCCTGAAGATCTCCATCGAGGCCAGCACCCCGCACGAGCTTCGCAAGATGGCGCAGCAACTCGAATCGCAGGGAGCCCGGGCTCTCATACTCGACCTGCGCGGCGCCGGTCGCACGAACCCGGTACACCCGGCCGTCTTGCTGGCCGATTGCCTGCTCGACCACGGACCGATCGGGCGCGTCCGGACCGCTCGCGGCGAGACCACCTATCAGGCCGATTCCGACGCCCTCTTCCGCGGTTGGCCGATGGTCGTACTCGTCGATGCCAACACCTCGGGGACCGCGGAGTGGCTGGCGGCCGCCTTGCAGGATAACCACCGCGCGACGATCGTCGGAACGCCGACCCATGGCACCATGCGAGGGAGGCGGGCGCTCGGCCGGAGCATGCCCCAGGAGTCGACCGGAGTCCGGTCGAGAGTCTCCGTCGGCGACGGTTCGTGGTCGATCGAGTTGACGACCGGCTATCTCGAACGCGGCGACGGGCGTGCCCTGAGCCCTCCGGACGAGGACGCGACCGGCACGCCGCGAGACCTCCCCCTCCAGGGACGGCTCAATCACGAAGAGATCAAGACCGGGGTGAGACCGGATTACTTGGTTGCCGTCAAACCCGGACCCGGGGTCAGAGATTTGACGGCGATCCGGCTGCGTGGCAGGGCCCAAGAACCGGCGCCCCCCAAGGTTCAGGAGAAAACCCCGCAACCGGTCTTCAGCCAGGACCCGTTGATTGAGAAGGCCATCCAGATCCTGCGGGAGCCGGTGAAGAAGAACTGAGTCAGGGGTCGAGGGGCCAAGAAGGTTTCCCACAAGGGTGGGCAACGCCCAGGGGCCGAGATTTGGTGGGCCGTGCCCACTCTACCGAGACGTCTCAAGGCGGGAGCGATGAGAAAAGCATCATTACGACAGATAGCCGGCCCCGTCTCCCTCGCGACCACGCTGCTGCTCCTCGCGCAAGGAGTTGGCCGCGGTGAAGGGCCGGCTGCGCCCAGCCCACCGGCTCGGCGCGTGCGCCAGCCCGCCGCGCTGGCGGTCCTCGACGGCGGCAAGACGATCCTCGCGGCCAACCGGCGGAGCGGCAGCATCTCGGTCATCGACGCCGGATCGCGCCGCGTGGTGGCCGAGCACGAGATCGGCCACGGCCTGGCCGACCTCGCGGTTCTACCGGGCGGCCGTCATCTCCTCGCCCTCGATCAGGCGGGCCACGATCTCATCTTGCTATCCTTTCAAAACAGTTCGATCCGGATCCTCGAAAGGCGGCGGATCGGCCCCGACCCCGTCCGCCTCGTCGTCTCGGCCGACGGCTCGTCGTGCGTCGCGGCCTCGCTCTGGTCGCGCCGGCTGACGTTCGTCGGCCTGGCTCCTCGCGAGCCCGAGGACAAGCACCCCGGGCTCGCGATTGTCGGGAGCCTGGAGTTGCCGTTCTGTCCGCGGGAACTGGCCGTGTTCCCCGGCGGCACGAAGCTGGCGGTCGCCGATGCGTTCGGTGGTCGGATCGCGGTCGTCGACCTCCGGCGCCGGGCGATCGATTCGGTCCGATCGCTGCCCGCGCACAACATCCGCGGGCTGGCCTTCTCCCCCGACGGCCGGGCGCTGCTGATCGCGCACCAGGTGCTCGACCGCCTGGCGCAATCGACCTTCGACGACGTCCACTGGGGCCTTTTGATCCGCAACCACCTGCGCGTCCTGCGGACGGAAGCCCTGCTGAAGGCCGACTCGGATGCGGCACTCCTCGACGGCGGCCGGCTGTTCGACCTGGGGGACGTCGGCTACGCGGCGGGCGACCCGGGAGCGATCGCCATCGACGGCCGGGGCAACCTGATCGTCGCGCTGGCGGGAGCCGATGAAGTCGCCATCTCCGCCGGAGTCGGCCAGGGCCCGCGCCGGATCGTCGTGGGACGCCGCCCGACCGCCGTGGCGGCCAGCCCGGACGGAGAATTCCTCTACGTGGCCGACAGCCTGGACGACACGATCTCGGTCGTCGCGACGGCGACCGGCCAGCGGCCCGCGACGATCGGCCTGGGGCCTCGGCCCGAGCCGACCGCGGCCGACCGGGGCGAGCGGCTCTTTTACAGCGCGAAGGTGT
>JBKQHM010000510.1:0-15203 GCA_052148775.1 Isosphaeraceae bacterium
AGGTCTCCCGACCTTGCCACGGAGCCGACCGAAGCTCTCCAGCCCCCAGAGGAGACCTTCGGTCCCGCGGACGGCGGGGTCATGAGACCCGCGCCGAACCAGCCGGACCGCCGGCTGGAAATCGGGAAGTTATTCGGCCTGTTCCTAAAGGTCATTGAGCGGTGCAACCATCTTGTTCTAGCAGAATCACTGCATCCGGCAAATTGCAATCGGACGGCCCGGTCCTATCGGACGCAGCACGCCTCGTTTATGATCGGACGTACGTCGGGCCTTCCGGCCTGACAGCGCCGGGGACGGAAAGCCTGACCTACCAGGAACACCCGCATGAATCGGATCGCCATCACCATCGCCATCGTTGTGCCCCTCCTCGCGGTCGGAGTCTCCGCATCGGCCGACGAGCCGACGAGCGTCCTCGCGACGACGTATTACCGCACGTTTTCCCATGCCCATCCGGTCCTGAAGCGGATCAAGCCGGGCGAGGGGGTGTCGACGAAGACGCTCGACTCGGCGGGGCTCGATGAGAAGGACCAGAAGCGTTCCGAGCCGTTCAACCCGCTCACCGGGCCGTTCTTCGTCGAGGGGGCCGAGCCGGGGGATGCGCTCGTGGTGACCTTGAAGAAAGTCCGGATGAATCGCGACTGGGGATGGTCCGGCTACCGATTGGGCCTCTTCGCGCTGACGCCCGAGACGGTCGAGCATGTCTATCCGAACGACATCCATCCGGACCTCGTCATCAAGGGACGCAACACGATCGTGCCCTGGGATATCGACCGGAAGGCGAACACCGTGCGGCTCCGGACGCCCAAGAGTCAGATCCATCCGATGGAGTTCCCCGCGAGGCCGATGCTCGGGTGCATCGGCGTGGCGCCGGCGGGCGATTTCGCGCCGACCTCGGGGCCATCCGGAGCCTATGGCGGCAATCTCGATTACAACAAGATCGGCGAGGGGGCGACCGTCTACCTGCCGGTCTATCACCCCGGCGGGCTGCTGTTCGTCGGCGACGGCCACGCCCTCCAGGCCGACGGCGAGCCGACCGGGACCGGGATCGAGACGTCGATGGATGTGGAATTCGTCGTTGAGCTGAAGAAGGGGGCGAAGCTGGCCGGACCGAGGGTCGAGACGGCCGACGAGATCATCTGCATCGGCTCGCAGCCCGAGTTCGCCAGCGCCCTCGATAACGGCCTCAAGATGGCCACGAGCGACATGGCCGGCTGGCTCGCCAAGGAATACGCGATGGAACCCTGGGCCGCACACCTCTTGATTGGATACCAGGGGCGTTACGACGTTGTCACGGTCGCCGGGTCGATGGCGCTCTGCCTCAAGAAAGACCGGCTGCCGAAGAAGGCGGAAGCCCCGGCCGTCAAGCCCGCGGCGGCCGAGAAGGCGCCGGAAGCCCCCGGCGCGATCGCGTCGAAGACGAAGGGGCTCCGCAAGATCGACGGGTTCATCCCGCTCTACTGGGACGGGCCGCACGGGAAGGTCTGGATGGAGCTCTCCCGGTTCGACGAGGAGTTTCTGTATCAGGTCGCGCTGGCGACCGGGCTGGGGTCGAACCCGGTCGGGCTCGACCGCGGTCAGCTCGGCGATTCCCTCGTGGTGACATTCCGTCGGGCCGGGCCGAAGGTCCTGCTGGTCGAGACGAACTATAAATATCGGGCGATCACCGACCGCGCGGCGGAACGTCGGGCGGTCGTCGAGTCGTTCGCGCCGTCGGTGCACTGGGGGTTCAAGGTCGAGGCGGAGGAAGGGGGCAAGGTACTCGTGGATGCCACCGCCTTCTTCCTCCGCGACGCCCATGGCGTGGCCGAACGCCTCAAGCAGGCGAAGCAGGGGGCTTTCAAGCTCGACGAATCCCGCAGCGCCCTCGAGGAGGAGAGACTTAAGGGGTTCCCGAAGAACACGGAGGTCGAGTCGCTGCTGACCTTCGCCACCGACGGCGAGACCGGCCGGCTCGTGGCCCAGACGGCGGCGTCGCCCGGTGCGGTGACCGTCCGCGAGCGTCATTCGCTCGTGGCATTGCCGCCGCTCAAATCGGGGTTCACGCCGAGGAAAGCAGATCCGCGGGTCGGCGTCTTCACCGTCGATTTCTACGACTTCGCCACGCCGTTCACCGAGCCGGTCGAGCGGCAGTTCATCGCGCGGCACCGGCTGGTCAAGAAGGACCCGAAGGCCGAGGTCTCCGAGCCGGTCGAGCCGATCGTGTATTACGTCGACGCCGGGGCGCCGGAGCCGGTCCGGTCGGCACTGGTGGAGGGTGCGTCGTGGTGGTCGCAGGCGTTCGAGGCGGCGGGGTTCAAGGATGCCTTCAAGGTCGAGGTGCTGCCCGAGGATGCCGACCCGATGGATATTCGATACAACGTGATCCAGTGGGTCCACCGGTCGACGCGGGGCTGGTCTTATGGCTCGAGCGTGATCGATCCCCGGACCGGCGAGATTCTCAAAGGCAGGGTGACGCTCGACTCGCTGCGTGCCCGTCAGGACGCCCTCATTGGCACCGGGCTGGTGGCCGGCGAGCCGCCCCGAGGCGCCTGCGCCGCGGGGTCAGGGCCGGGGGCGGAGCACCTGGCCGCGTTCGACCCGGGGGCCGAGCCGGCGGCGATGGTCCTGGCCCGCGTCCGGCAGCTCTCGGCGCATGAGGTCGGGCACACGCTCGGCTTCGCCCATAACTTCGCCGCCAGCGCGTGCGGCCGGGCCTCGGTGATGGACTACCCCGCACCCCTGGTGAAGATCCGCGACGGCAAGACGCTCGATCTCTCCGACGCCTACGCCAAGGGGATCGGGGCGTATGACGTACTGGCTGTACGCTACGCCTACGCCCAGTTCCCCGAAGGGACCGACGAGGCGAAGGCGCTGGGGGAGATCGTCCGCAAGGGGATCTCCGACGGATTGTTGTTCCTGTCTGATGCCGACGCCCGCCCCGCCGGCGCGGCGCACCCGCTGGCCAACCTCTGGGATAACGGGGATGATCCCGTCGCCTCGCTCCGCCACGAGATGCAGGTGCGGGCGATCGGCCTTGAACGGTTCGGCCTCGACCAGCTCGCGGAGGGAGCGCCCCTCTCCGACCTCGAGGCGAAGTTGTTGCCGCTTTATCTGCACCACCGATACCAGCTCCAGGCGGCCGTGAAGACGCTCGGGGGCGTCCGATACAGCTATGCGGTGAAGGATGGCGGCGCGGTCCGTCCGGCCTCGGTCGCGCCCGTCGAGCCGGCCGACCGCCAGCGTGAGGCGCTCGCCGCGGTGCTGGAGACGCTCGACAGCAAGGCGCTGATGCTCCCCGACCGGCTGCTCGCCCTGATCCCGCCGCAGGCGTTCAACCGACCCCGGGGTACGGCCGAGCGGTTCACCGGCATGACCGGGCTCGTCTTCGACCCGGTGGCCGCGGCCGTCACCGCGGCGGACCTCGCCGTCAGCGGGCTGCTCAATCCTCAGCGTGCGGCGCGATTGATCGAATCTCACGCCCGGGACCCGAAGTCGCCCGGATTCGACGATGTCGTCAAGGCGCTCGTGATGAAGACGTGCGAAGAACACCCACGCGAGGGCCGCGAGGGGGCCGTCGCGAGTGCGTTGGAGTGGCTCGTCGTCACGCGCCTGATCGGCCTGGCGGGCGACGAGTCGTCCGACCCTCGCGTGCGGGCCGTAGCCTCGCACGCGCTTGGGTTGATCGCTGATGAGTTCGAGCCCGGGCCTCGCCTGGTCTTCCGGGGCCCCCATCGCTGGGAAATCGCGCAGGAGATCCGCCGGTTCCTCAACCGCCCCGACGCCACCCACCGACGCGCCGAGCCGCCGCCGAGCCCGCCGGGCGACCCGATCGGGGGCGAGCGGTAACGCGGATTTCTCACCACAGAGTCACAGAGAGCACAGAGAAGATAGGAATCATCATTAAGGCATTCTTTCGGACCGAACGGCTCGGCTCAAGCGGTGCGGCTTGCGCTTATGGGATCGGGATGCGAGTCGGCATTCTCTGTGTTCTCTGTGACTCTGTGGTGAATCGGCTCGATCGTCTCCTGCCCGTTTGCAGACTCTCTCCGGAGTCGACTGGGGCAATTGCTTATTCCACGATCATCTCCCCGTTCATCACCATCCAGTGGCCGGGGAACGTGCAGAGATACGGGTATCGTCCCGGTTTGGCGGGTGCGTGGAAGGAGATCGCGAACTGGTCCTGGGGGCCGACGATGTCGGTGTAGAAGAGCACGTCGTCGGTCCGGGGGATGTAGTGGCGGGAGACCGCATCGGGCTCGGCGACGATCTTGTTCACCAGGTCACCGACGCGCGCCAGCGTCCCGGGCTTGATCAGCGCCCAGTTGTGCGGCACGACGTCCGGGTTGATGAACGTGAGCTTGATCGGCTGGCCCGCGCGGACCTTGAACGATCGGACGGTGTAGCTCAGGTTCTTGCCGGCCTCGATGGTGACGCCTCGAGCCCCTCGGATCGAGCTGCGCCAGGGGTTCGGTGCCGGCCGGTGCGAGAGGGCGATCATGTCGGCGAGGATCGGATGCGCGGCGATCGTCTTGGACTGGGGCCGGTAGCCCGAGAAGCCGGTGAAGGGAGGGGCCAGTCGGTGCACCGTGGCGAACAGGTCGATCGGAGCGCCGGCGTCCGGTCGCAGGTGCAGGTGGAGCTGGTTGACCGGCTGGATGTCGGGGATCTCGAGGAACAGCGTCCGGCCGTCGGCCAGGACGTGGGCCGAGCGGATCGGCAGGACGTCGTGGCCGGGCTGGCCCGGGTGGCTCGGCGAGAGCTCGGGCGAGCCGTAGCCCGCGCTGTATCGATAGTTCCACGCCTGGGCGAACTGTCGACCCGGACGCTCGGCGGCCTCGCGGTCGATCGGGCCGGAGAACCGCACGAGCACGCCGTTCTCGTGGGAGTGGATCTCCAGCGGGAGCTGCACCGGTTCGCCGGTGTAGCGCACGCGCTGGAAACAACCGTCGAGCGGCGTGTAAGTGCCCCAGCCGGTCATCCCGGAGACGTAGAGCTGGCCGTCCTTCGGGTTGAATCGGCCCCGGTGCGAGCCCGAGAGGAACTCGCCGGGCATGGGCACCGCGGCGCCCTGGGGCTGGCCGTCGACCTTCTCGCGGAGCAGCAAGAAATACGTGCCGGCCCCGAAGGAGAAGTGGAGCATCTGGCCGCGCAGCGGTCCGAACCGATCGTCGGGGACCGTGACCTGGGCGCCGCTGGAATTGTCCAGGCCGCGGGGGAGATAGACCAGGGGAAGGTCGGGGGTGGCGCCGGAACGCGGGCCGGGGTATCCGTAATGGCCGCCGGGCCGGATCTCGTGGACCATCGAGGCCGGCGTCCACTCGCCCTCGGAGGCCGGGACCGTCAGCGTGCCGTCGGGGGCGAGCCCCAGGCCGTCCGGGTTGCGGAAGCCGGTCGCGATCACCCTAATCGATCGGCCGTCGGCCGAGATCTGGATCAGCCCCTGCTTGCCCGACGCGGCGTAGAAGCGGCCGGAGGCATCGCGCTGGAGTCCGCAGATGAAATCGTGGCCGGCGGGCGAGGTGTCGTAGGCGTTGCTGAAGCACTCGTAGAAGTCGGCTTCGCCGTCGCCGTCCCGATCATGAAGCCGCGTGATCTGGTCGCGGCCGAGGACGTAGACTTTGCCCTCGGCGACGACCAGCCCGAGGGCCTGGTGCAAGCCGGAGGCGAATCGCTTCCATCGGACGTTCTGGAGCGAATCGTCGAGACCCTCGACGCGCCAGACGTCGCCCTGGATGGTGCTCACCATCGCGGTGCCGTCCGGGAGGAAGTCGTGGTCGCTGAAGAAGAGCAGGGATTTCCACGGGTTCTGGAACGGCGGCTCGATGGTGTCGATCGCATAGGGACCCTGGCGGCCGACGGTGCCGCGGGTCGTCAGGACTTGCGGCCAACGTCGGGGACCGCCGTCGCGGGTCAGGTGGGCCAGGGGGTGCTTGTCGGCCGGTGCGACGATGCGCGTGAATCGGCCGTCCTCGACCCAGGGCGCGTCGAGCATCTCGACGTCGCCGATGCGGTACGCGAAGACGACCCGGTTGCCGTGCCGGTAGAAGCCGTGGTAGACGAACGGTCTCTCCGGGGGCTTGCCCTCGGGGCGGGGCAGGGGGGTGCCGTCGAGGATCAGGCCCTCCATCAGCCCGTGTCGGACCGCGGAGAACTTGACGAATCCGCCGCTCCAGAGGGCCTCGTAGCAGAGTGTCGTGGGATTGAAGCAGACGGAGAGCTCGCCGCGGTCGCCGAGACGGACGCAGACCCCCTTGGGCACGGTCACCCCCGCGCCCCGGAAGACGCCGGAGAGCAGGTTGCCGAGGTCGGTCTCGTTCCAGCGCAGATCCATCCAGTTGGCGTCGCTCTGGTTGCCCCAGTGCCCGAGCTTTCCGCCGTCGAGGCCGGGAAACTGCGGCAACAGGGCCGGGACCGTCGCTTGCTTGGAGAAATGTTCGGCCTCCTTGGCGTAGAAGTCATAGACCCGGTCGCGGTTGACCGGGTGTTGCCAGCTCGGATGTTGCTCCGGGTGGATCGGCGCCCGGTCGAACGTGAATTCGGCCGGCGTGTGGGACAGGCGGGCCAGTTGGCCGGCGGTGCCCGTACCCGGCCGGCCGAGGTCCAGAAGGAAGCGGACCAGGTCGCGGCGCTCGTCGGGCGTCATCGCGGCGGCCAGCCCGTCGGGCATCAACGAGCCCTCGTTGCGGACGGCCTCGATATCGGCACGGGCGATCCGGATCCGATCCCCCGTGGCCGGGTCGCGCAGGATCAGCTCGGTCTTGGAATCCTCCTGCGGATAACCCTGGCGGACCCGGCCGTCGACCGTGGCCACGGCGATCGCCCCGAAACCGTCCTTGACCTTCCGCCTGGGCCAGAGGACGGATTCGACGAGCTCCTCGGGCTTGATGCAGAGTCCCGCGGTCGTGATGTCGGGACCGACGGAGCCCCCTTGACCCTCGACGCGGTGGCATGATATGCATGCGAATTTCGGCGATGCGAAGACGTCCGCCCCGCGCCGGGCGTCGCCTGCCTTGCGAGCGTCGGCGATCAGGGTCGCGACCAGATTGGACTCGGCGGGCGTCGTCGAGCCGGTTGTCGCCGGGAGGGGCGGCACGGGGGTCCGGGGCTTCGGCCGGGGGCCTGGGGCCTTGCCGTCGAGCTGGGGCAGCAGCCAGTCCAGGCCGTCGAGGTTGTCCTGTAGCCGCTGCTCGGCATCGTCGTCGGTGTGGCCGAGGATGCCGATCGGCCCGCGATAGCCGCTGTCGCGGATGATCCGCAGCAGGTCGAGGTCGAGCGCGCCCTGGCCGAGCGGCAGGATCTTCCGCCCGACCCGATCGCCGCCCCGATCCATGCCGTTGAGGTTGACCGCCTTGAGGTAAGGCTTCGCCTTCGCCAGCAGCGCGGCGAAGCGGTCGAGGTGGTCGTGGCCGTGGTGGAGGTTGTAGACCATGCCGACGTTCGTGACGCCCTGGGTCTTCAACTTCTCGATGATCGCGATCTGGTTCTCCGGCTCGCCGAACCAGCCGCCGTGGTTGTAGAGGGCCAGCGAGCAGCCGATCTTCGCGGCCTCGTCGGCCAGCGGGCGGAGCTTGGCCACGGCCGCCTCGACGCGGCGCTCCTGCTCGGCGCCGGTCGCGCGATCGGCCCCGAAATCGAGGAGCACCCAGAGCTCGGCCTTGACCCCGTGCCGCTTGAGCGCGTCGAGGATGATGCGCGTGTCGCGGTTGAGCTCGCCGGCGGCCCAGAAGGCGTCGAGCGCGACGTGGTGCTTCTTCAACGCCTCGATCTCGGCGTCGAAGGTCGGGATGTGCTCGGCCCGCCAGTCGTAGGCGAAGTGCTTGAAGCCCAGGCGCTCCAGCATCGCCGCGCGGTCTTCGGGGCTGCGCTTCTTGCTGTCGAACGGGACGATGCACCAGGCGATGAGGTTGTCGCGGGCGAAGATCTGGTCCGCGGGGACGGGCGGCTTGCCGGTGGGGATCGGGGGTGCCGAATGGTCGGCATCGCTCGGAGATTGCGCGAAGTCCACGTTTGCCCATCCGAGCAGGACGGCCAGGCATCCGGCCGCGAGCCAGGGGCATGACCATCTACTCGCAGAAAGTCGATATGACGAAATCGTCATTTATGTTAATCCCGGGGGGTAGGTATGAGGAATCCGGCCTTACGGTGCGACCTGGATACGAGGGCGTGTGTCGCCGTGTTTCAGGCTATCCGGAGCGGCGGCGGTGAGAAAGGGACTTTTCCCGAGAAAGCCAAGGCACTGTCACGAAGAAACCGCGCAAGGACCGGTGAGCCCGGCCCTCCGGCCCTCCTGGGCTGGCGCGCCTGGGGACGTCGCCCTGCGGGCGGTGGATCCCTGCCTCGTCATCACGACCGATGACATCGAGCAGAGGCGCAATGCGTTCTTCATAAGATCCTGCCGTAGCCCACAAGGGCTGAGCCGTTTCTTCCAGCCCCATATCGGCGAACGCTCGCGCTTTAGAAAGGACGAACGACATCTCGGCTAGGAGATCCTCAAGATGCTTACTGTAAGGCCTGGCCTGGCGTTTTGTCATCGGTCGATTCCCGCACTCGATGAAAGGAAAAGCGAATCCGATGCCCTTGGGAGGAAAAGGCGCAGACCGCAACATAGGCGTCCCAACCGAACGGATTGCTCGCTGCCTGCGCGACTTTCTGACGACGTCGGCGTCCCAATTCGCTTCGGGTCTCGGTTCCGCTCGCTTCCAGCATACGCGAGAGCCGGGTCGAACGGTAATCCGTGCGGTCGCCGTATTAGGTTACCGCAAGCCGGCCGAGGTGGACGACATGGTGCGCGATCACGAGCGCCAAAGCCGTCGCGGCCATTTCGACCAACGGCTTGGCCTGTACAGTGGCTCGGAGACGATCCGCCTTGTCCGCCGTTTCCGACGACCAGGAAACCTCCAGCCGAAACTCCACGGCATCGCCTAACCAGGAGGACTCCACATTGAAGCAGTCCACGTCGAAGACGGCCGGAGGCCGGCCGTAGGGAGCCAGAACTGCGGCGCACGCGACAATCTGCGGTCCGAGAAAGAACCACGGATGCCACCTCGATAGATCCTCGATGTTGCACCGTAGCGTCCACGCCATCGTTTCTGGGCCCGTGTCGCCACAACCTCCAGGTTCGATCTCCAAAAGCAGGAGAGTTTCGCCATGCTTGACAGTCGTCGAGGCGGCTCTTAAAGTCGATCTGCATCCACAACCGGTCATGCAGGTTAGGTCGTGCGGACCTTGCCGTCAACCACTCGTCCGATGGGGTTCGACCATGAAGACCGCCCGGGGGATGACGCTGATCGTCAACGGCCAGCTCGTGGACGGGACGGGGGCGCCTCCGGTCCCGGATGCGGCCGTGGTGGTGAAGGACGGTAAGATCCTCTATGCGGGGCCGACGCGCGGCGCCCCGGAGGTCCCGCCCGAGACCGTCCGGATCGACGCGCGGGGCGGGACGATCCTGCCGGGGCTGGTCGAGGCGCACTTCCATCCCACCTATTTCAACGTGGCCGAGCTGGCCGATCTCGATATCAAGTATCCGGTGGAGTACGTCACCATCCTCGCCGCGTGCAACGCCCGGCTGGCGCTCGAATGCGGGTACACGTCGGCGCGGAGCGGCGGCAGCCTGCATAACATCGACGTCTGGCTCAAGAAGGCGATCGAGGAGGACCTGATCCCCGGCCCCCGACTGGCCGCCAGCGGTCGCGAGATCTGCGGCGCCGGCGGGCTGATGGACTGGAACCCCGAGCATCTCAAGCTCGGCATGGAGGGCCTGATCCTGCTGATCAACGGGCCCGATGAAGGCCGCAAGGCCGTCCGGAAGCTCGTCAAGGACGGCGTCGAATGGATCAAGACCTATCCCACCGGGGACGCCGCCGCGCCCGATTCCGCCGACCATCATTCGCTCTGCATGACCTTCGAAGAGATGGCCGCCGTGGTCTCCGAGGCGCACAACTACCATCGCAAGGTTACCGGCCACTGCCGAGCGACCCAGGGGATCAAGAACGCCCTCCGCGCCGGGTTCGATACCATCGAGCACGGCACCTTCATGGACGCCGAGGCCCTCGACCTGCTGCTGGAGCGCAACACGCCGGTCGTGCCGGCCCTCCAGTTCGAATATGCGAGCATCGTGAAGGGGCCGGAGTTCGGCATGTCGCAGGTGGTCGTAGACGGGCACAAGGAGACCCTCGAAGGGGGCGCCGAGAGCGCCCGGATGATCCTCAAGGCCGGCGGCCGGCTCGGCATGGGGGGCGATTACGGGTTCGCCTGGAACCCGCACGGCGACTACGCCAAGGAGCTGACGTTCTTCGTCCACGCCGTCGGGTTCACGCCCATGGAGACGATCGTCTGCGCGACCCGAACCGGCGCCGAGATCATGGGCCGCGCCCACGAATTCGGCACCGTCGAGGCGGGCAAGCTGGCCGACATTCTGATCGTCGACGGCGACGTGCTGGCGGATATCGCGATTTTGGAGGATCGCTCGCGGTTCCTCGCGGTGATGCAGGGGGGGATCGTCAAGGCGGGTCAGCTCGCTTGATGTGGGTGGTGGGGAAAGCATGATGGCCGATGCGTTCGCGGAACTTCTCAAGTCGGGCAACGAATCCTACGAGCGAGGCGACCTTGACGCGGCCCGGGGGCACTTCGAGCGGGCCCTGGCGCTCGCCCCTGGATCGGTGCAGGCCCGATACAACCTGGGCGTCGTCTACCGGGACCTGGAGCTGTCCGAGGCCGCCTGGGTCGAGTTCATCGACGTCATCGCGCGCGATGGCCGGATGGCCGGCGCCTACAACAACCTGGCGATCCTGGAGGAACGGCTGGAGCTCCGCGTCGCGGCCGAGGCGCACTATCGCAAGGCGATCGCGCTGAAGGACGCGTTCCCCGACGCGCAATTCAACCTCGGGATGCTGCTGCTGCGTCTCGGGCGATTCCCGGAGGGCTTCGCGCGGTGCGAGTGGCGATGGCAGACGAGCCGGTTCACGCCGTTCAAGGTGCCGCACCCGCTCTGGGACGGCAAGCGGTTGAGCGGGACCCTGCTGGTCCACAGCGAGCAGGGCGCCGGCGACGCGATGCAATTCGTGCGCTACCTCCCCAAGGCGGCCGAGCGCTGCGATCGCCTGATCTTCTTCTGCCCCGAGAACCTGTTCCCGATGTTCCGGTCGATTCCCGGAGTGGCCGAATTGCGGGGTCCGGGTACGGTCCAGATGTCCGAGTTCCACGCGTACCTCCCGCTGATGAGCCTGCCGCACGTGCTGGGCACGACGCTGGAGACGATCCCGGCCCGGGTCCCGTACCTGCGTCCGGAACCGCGGACGGTGGACCTCGGGCCGCCGTCGGTGGCGAACCCGCGTCTCAAGGTGGGGCTCGCCTGGGCCGGCAGCCCGACGCATCTCAACGATCGGCACCGTTCTTGCAGGCTTCGCGACATGGCCCCGCTCCTGGATCTGCCCGACGTCGCGTTCTACAGCCTGCAAGTCGGTCCGCGCGCCGGCGACGTCCGCGACCCGGGGATCCGGCCGGTCGTGACCGACCTGAGCGACCGGCTGGGGGACTTCACCGACACGGCCGCCGCCATCGAGCAGTTGGACCTGACGATCAGCGTGGATACCTCCGTCCTTCATCTTGCGGGCGCCCTGGGCCGGCCGGCCTGGGGGATGATCTCCGCCCGGAGCGACTGGCGCTGGATGATCGACCGCGACGATACCCCTTGGTATCCGACACTCCTCCTGTTCCGTCAGTCTCGCCTGGACGACTGGCGCGAGGTCTTCTCGCGAGCCGCCGCCGCGCTCTCGCGGTGGGCACCCGGCCGGGAAGGCGCATAAGGGCGTCGCTCGCCGGGCGGCGGCTTTCGGGACGTTTCGGGTCTCGGGACCGGGTCGGGTCTTGTGTGAGCACGACTCCGATGACATGATCCTAGGCGGAAAGTCGTGAACAAGGGGGATGACGCATGGCGGACGAGTTGAAATTGAACAAGCCGTGGCTGGTCGCGGTCTGGCCGGGGATGGGTCACGTGGCCATCAGCGCGGGTTACTACATGGTGACGAAGCTCGAGATGCACATCCTGGCCGAACTGTCGGCGCACGAGCTGTTCGACGTGGAGCACGTCGAGGTGAAAGGCGGCCTGATCCGGACCGGCCGGTTGCCGCGCAGCCGCTTCTTCGTCTGGAAGGACCCCCGGGGCAACCACGACATCGTGGTGTTCATCGGCGAGGCCCAGCCGCCCAAGGGGCGATATGCCTTCTGCCATCGGCTGATCGAGTTCGCCCGGGAACTCGGCGTGGAGCGCGTCTACACGTTCGCCGCGATGGCGACCCCGATGCATCCCGAGCACGACGCGCGCGTCTTCGTCGCGGCGACCGACGAGGAGAGCCTCGCCGAGTTGAAGGGTATGGACCTGGAGATCCTCGAAGACGGCCAGATCGGCGGCCTCAACGGCGTGCTCCTGGGCGTGGCGGCCGAGAGCCATCTGCGCGGCGCCTGCTTGCTGGGCGAGATGCCGCACATCTTCGCCCAGCTCCCGTTCCCCAAGGCGTCGCTGGCCGTGCTGGAAGCCTTCAAGAAGATCGCGAAGATCGATATCGATCTCAAGGAGCTGACCGAACAGGCCAGGGAAGGCGAGGAGAAGCTCAGCGAACTGCTCGAGAAGGTGGAAGAAGCCCTCGAACAGCAGCCGCCCTCGGAAGAGGAATCGTCCGAGTTCGAACCGAGCGTCGAGGAGCGGGAGGAAGCCGCCCCCGAGGACCGCAATCGCATCGAGCAACTCTTCCGACAGGCCCGGCTGGACCGCTCGAAGGCGTACGAGCTCAAGCGTGACCTGGATCGACTCGGGCTTTACAAGGAATATGAAGACCGGTTCCTCGACCTGTTCAAGAAGCCCGGATGATGGTGATGGTTTCTTGCGAATCAACCGGGCGGGTTCGATCGTCCGTCCTGGTGCCCCCTCAGGTCCAGGTCCGGTCGAACTTTACCGCGATTGACAAACCGCTACAATCGCCATATTATCCCAAGCTCTGCGGGATGAGGCCATTCAATCGCTCGCACTCAGAATGACGCGGCCAAGGAGGGCCGACCGCCGTGCGATACGACATCTTACGGACGTGCTACCGCCTCGCGATGATGATCGCGCTTTTCGGCGTCGCGGTCTCGAAGGCCCAGGCCGATTCGATGACGCCGTCGTACAGCGTGACCGATCTGGGTTCGGGGACGATCACCGCGACCGCCGCGAACGGCAGTACGATCGCGATCGATCCGACATTCGGTTATTCTGGCGGAGGAAATCAGATCCTGTCCGCCGATGCGAACGGCAGCCCAATCGCGTCCATCTCGAACGGACAATCGACCTATGCCTTCAACTTGTCGCCAGCCACCGTCCTGAATCCGAACCAGCCGAGCATGGCCAATTTCCCGTTGATCCAGCCCGCGCCGGTCGACAGTCCCTTTACCTACGGGAATCCCAGTTACGCTTTCAGTACGATTTCGAGTGCCATCGAAAATGCCAACGGGATCGTGGTCGCGACCGACTACGCCGGGGTCAATGGGCACTACGAGCAAGGAGAAGCCTATTACGTTCAGCAGAATCCCGGCGGGACCTGGAGCCTGCCGGTTTCGATGTGGTCGGGCAATTCGCTGATTTTCCCGATGGTGGCCGGAGGAGGCATGTCCGTCACCGGCCTCAACAACCTGAATCAGGTTCTTGGCACCATGGGGGCAGATCCCATACACGAGATCGCGACTGACACAGTCCTCTATAATATCAACAACCACAATCTCACTGACCTATCAACTTATCTTTTGTCGCTACCGCAGCCCTACTTCGACGTTTCTCCCCTCGCGATCGATGACCAGGGGCGCATCCTGTTGTCGGCGGTGAGTTTTTCCGACACGACCGGCTTCTCTCAGGATACCCTCCTCCTGACCCCTGACGGCGTCTCTTCCGATCCCATCGTCGCATCAACGCCCGAGCCGGGCTCTTGGGCGGTGATGGCGCTGGCCATGGCGGCCTTCGCCGCGCACCGCATACGGGAGAGTCGGCGACCTTCGTAGACCTGGGTGATCGATCCCCAAGGTTTCCTCACGGTCCCCTCTCCATGGGAGGGACACGCCTTTCCGCAAGGACGCCTTGTCGGGGGCTCTGACCTGGGGATAGGCTCAAAGGGGGACACTTGAGGCGCTCTCACGAAACGCGGTCATACCTGATCCAAACGCCAAGAAGCCCCAACATCTTCATGGTAGGCGAGGGGAATCGGACCGCTCGCCCGAGCGGAGATACACCATGACGATCCATATCAGCCTGACCCCGGACCAGGAACGCACGCTCGAAGAGCTCGCCCGTCAGAGCGGCAAGGAGCCTTCGGCCTACGCCCTCGGCGTGCTGACCGCGTACCTGAACGGAGCGCGGTCGAAGCCGGAGAAGACTTTCGAGGAGATCCTCGCCCCCATCTGGGAAGGCTGGCGTCAGAGCGGGATGACAGAGGACGAGGTCGATGACCTGTTCGGGCGAGAGCTTCAGGATCTGCGGCAGGAACGGCGTCGGCGGAAAGGGACGACGTGACTTCGCCTGGCCGACCGGGAGTTGTCCTGGACTGTATGGTGTTCTTCCAGGCGGTATCGCGTCCGGGAGGGCCGGCGGCGCGGCTTTTCATCGAGTTCGTCGAGAACGGACAACTGACACTCTCCGTGAACACAGCCTTCTTGAGGGCGTTCATCCCAACATGTCAACGCGACGCGCTCTTGGGCCCGGCCGGCAGCCGTGCGCCGTTGATCCAGTCGAGGAGCGTCTGGTACTCGCGGGAATTCGGCTCGAACCGGACGCCGCCGGCATGGGCCTTCTTCGTCGGGTCGTTCTGGGCCTCGGCCTCCTCGGCGGCCTCCCAGGTCGGCTTGGCCAGCAGCAGGCTCTCCGAAGGCCGGGCCAGGTTGACGACGCGCAGGGCCGATCGGTAATTCGACCGGACGTCTTCGGTCGTCCAGTCGCCGTCCTTGCCAGGGGGGATCAGTCTCAAGATCGTGTGTGAGCGGTGGCATCCCACGCAGTTCTGGCCGTCCTCGCCCATCCGGTTGAAGATCGGCAGGACCCTGGCCTTGAAGAAGGCGACGTCCAGCCGGTCGGCGGTCCCGTCCCCCGCGCTCGATCGGCCGCGCGACGCCAGGAGCGACCGGGCGATCTCCCGATGCCGCTGGCCGGCGGTTTCGGCGCGGGCGATCTCGCGCAGGGCGTTCTCGATCTCCCCGTTGGCCAGCAA
>JBKQHM010000511.1:0-23598 GCA_052148775.1 Isosphaeraceae bacterium
GAGGCCGTCGCCATCAGCGCCTGCTGCACCCGGGCGCCCGACCGCTCCAGGGCCACCTCCAGCGACTCCTGCCGCCGGTAGTCCCGCAGCCCGGCCTTCTGGTGTCGCGCCTGGTCGGCCAGGTTGCGGACCAGGATGCGACGCAGCCACGCCAGCAACTCCCGCTCGGTCAAGCCCTCGAACCGGGGGAAGTCCCGGTGCGCCTCCAGGAACGTCTCCTGTACCAGGTCGGAGGGGTCCAGCCGCAGCCGCAGGTTGGTGCCGATCAGGGTCCGCGCCAGCAACCGCGTGTAGTTGCGATACTGCGCCAGGAGTTGCCCGAACGCCTCGAGGTCGCCGGCCCTGGCCTGCTCCAACAGCTCTTCGGGACTTCGGCTCGCTTGCGGCATCGGCTTGATCTCCCCTGGGTATGGGCGAAAGCCCCGGCGGAATTGTCACACGGCCCGGGAAAAAACCGCGATCCACCATCATGAATCTTCGATCTCTGCGGGCGGGAACGCAAGAGAAGGGGCTCACCGCGAAGACCGCGGGAGAAAAGACGAAGAGTCGCACCGCGGGGCCCGCGGGGAGAGGACCGACGGCAGGTCGCCGACTTCGTCGCCGTCGAATGGCGCGGCGCGGTGGCCCGCGGTGTCGATCGGCTTGCCGGCCAGCTCGATCCGGGCCGGTGCCGCCGGCCCGCAGGGGCGGCCGGTGGTCGTCGACGAGTGGCCAGTACGGACGGTCCGGCGGCCCGATCTCGTCCCTCGCGATGATCCGAGCCGACGTTGCGGATCGACTCGGGACGTTGGCCGGTCAGGTGGAGCGGACCATCTGGTCTTTCAGACGGATCAGGGCGCGGAGCAGTCGCGACTTCACGGCCGCCTCGCTGATCTCGAGCATCGCGGCGATCTCGGCGGTGCTGAGCTGCTCGAGGTGCCGCATCACGACGACCTCGCGGTCGCGTTGAGAGAGGCTGGCGAGGGCCGATTCGAGCCGCTCGTGTCGTTCCTGGCGCATGAGGTGGCCGCTGGGGCTGGTATCCGCCGCCATCAGGGTCTGGAGGAGCTGTTCGGCCGAGGCGTCGGGGATCGCGAGTTCTCGCTTCTCCATCGAGATGTTCCTCCGCCGAGCGATGAGGTGCCGGCGATGGGCGTCGATCACCCGCTCGTTGGCGAGTTGCCTGAGCCAGCCGTAGAAAGGGAGCGGACGCTCTCGCAGATAATCGTCCAGGCGCCTGGAGGCTTCGAACAGGGTCTCCTGGACCACGTCCGAGGGGTCGACGCGTCGGGCGAGTCGGCTGTCGAGCCGGATCTCGATCATCCGCCTGAGGTAGCCTCGGTAGCGTTCCAGGAGCTCCTGGCGGGCCGCCCCATCCCCCCGCCCGGCGCGGTCGATCAAGTCATGCGTCCCCGACAGGAGGTCTCTCATGATCGTCGGCATCCTCATGGGGATCCACGAACCGGGCCGACGGCCGCGGATTTCGCGGGCAGCAGGGCACCGATCGCCGTCCATCGCGGATCCCGATCGTCGGTCGGCCGGGTCGAACGTCTCGTCCCATCCTACCACGACCGCGATGGCCCTGCGCGGCCCGTTCCGGGTCGTGCAGGGCCGGCGGCCGAGACGACGGGCCGAACGATCGGCATGCCTCGAGCACTCCTCGGCCTCGCCTCCGGTCCGGTCGCCGATCGGGCGGCGACCGGTCGAAGGCGCCGAGTTGGCCGCCCCGGCTCAATAGGAATCGGAGCTGATCACCTCGCCCCCGGCACGGGTCGAGAGCGCCTGATACACGCCCTGAGCGATCCCGTTGCCGAGCACCGGCAGGCAGTTGGCATCCTGGGTCACGGACAGGTAGTTCCAGGACGAAGTCGAGTCTCGGAGGAACTTGACCGAGCCGTCGGCGAAGGCGAAGTTGCAGCCGCCGGGGTGGTAGCTCGATGCGGCCATCGGGAACGCGTTCGACCCGGCGCTATTCTGGTCGCAGTTCGTGCCGGGGTAGGTATTCGGGAAGGTCGGGTTAATCGGATAGAACGAGGACATCGTGGTGTCGGCGAAGTCGGCGTCGGCCCACCAGCCCTTGCCCTCGAAGTTGCAACCGCCGCCCGGCCCGCAGGCCACCTTCTCATACTTGCCCTGGGCTCTCTCCCCGAAGAGCATCGTATTGCTGAGGCCGTCCGTGACGCCGGAGATCTTCACGGGAGGCTGGCTGGCGTTTCCGGGCCCGACGAATTGGGGGACGCCCATATCCGGGAACATGCCATTCTCGCCGGCGAGCTGGGCGCTGCTGCCGTTATAGCCGGGGCAGCTCGTCCCCATCATGCCGGCGTAGTTCGAGTAGGTGATACCGATCGTCGTCCCGTCCCATCCGGCCGAGGTCTCGTAGAAACGCAGCCCCCAGATGCTGCCGTCGCTCGGACACCAGAGGGTGGAGAGTCCGTAGCCGCAGGCGGTACTGTTCCGGAGCTGGTAGGGTCCCAGGGTGATGTTGACGGCGTTGTAGGCGGCCGACTGCTCGGTGTACGGGAGGATGGCGGCCATGGGCCCGAAGCCGATGAAGTACCCCTGGAGACCACCCCCGACGCTGATGTAAGCCTGGACGTTGCGGCCCATCGGGAACGAGCCGTTGGCGCTCTCGTAATTGTGGCAGGCGAGGGCGAGCTGTTTCAGGTTATTGGTGCACTGGATCCGACGCGCGGCCTCCCTCGCCGCCTGGACCGCCGGCAACAAGAGCGCGATCAGCACGGCGATGATCGCGATCACGACGAGGAGCTCGATCAGGGTGAATGCGCCCCGTCGGCAGGGCGATGGACTCGAAAGGCTTGTCATGGCGAAAGTTCTCCTGGCCTGGTAAGGAATTCGAGCGGAATCGGGGTGAGGATCGTGCCGTCGGATCGGACGTTGAGGCCGCGTCCTGGGGCTCCGAGCGGGCGTGGCGGAATACAGGCAGATCGGCGATCATCGCCGGGTGATGGGTGCCGTGGTCGGTCCTCCGACCCGTGTCCTTGACTCGACACGCGATGGACGGCCTGGACGTCGGACGCGCGGGATGACACATTCGCCCCAACCCGCGTCCGCTGGAAGGGCTCCGTCGCAGTGACTCAGCGGGGATTTTCGCCCTGCGACCTCATTTTCTCCCGCTCCAGGCGTCCGCCCGTCGGGATCCTGGCGCGGCCGCCCCGCTTCGCGAGGCCGGTCGACCTCGGGACGGATGGATCGAGCCCCCCGCTCGCGACCACCGTCGGAGTTGTCTCGCCGGGCGATGGCTCGCCGCAGCCCGCGACGGCCGCGACGGCCAGCACGCCCGCCAGGAGCCGTCCCGCAATATCTCGGCCCTTCGACGGAGGCCGGCGAGGATCACGCGAGGGAGTCATCACGTCCTCGGATACGCCAAGTCCGATCGCTCCGGATGCCGCCGAATCCGCAATTCTCCGGCTGGTTTTCACGGCCTGCCTCTCGTGTTAACGCCAAGGGGACGGGGAGCCCCCGCCCTCGAACCGGGCTCGATCGGCCGGATCATACGCCCCCGGCCGAGTGTTCACCGCGAACTTCGATGCACTTCCCCTTACCCCGCAGCACGTTCGCGGCGGATTCAGGGGGAATTCGAGTTTAATCGATTCTTCATAAAAGCATCGCGAAACCGCTTCGCGATCGGCCTGCTGCGCCGAGCCGCCGGAGTGGATGGCGCCGAGGAGGCGGGCCCGGTGACGGGCGCCCCACGAGCGATCCTGCGAGGCACCGATGACATCGCATCCGTTGGACCGGCCTGGAATTCGGTCGGCCGATGGCGGACGGGCCGGCGATGAGCCGGTCACAGGACGCCCTGCTTACAGGGCGAATGGTTCGTCGGGAAATTGAAGGTCGAGCAAGAACAGCGGGAAGTCAGGTCGGGCCCGGATCGGGTCGAGCCTGGGATCGGTGCGGAGGGCATCGAAGACCCGGTAGCCGTGAGTGGCGGCCCGGCGAAGCGCCGCCATCGCTCGGTCGGATTGCCGTGCGCCCTGGCGAGGCGGGGTCAAGGCGAGGATCCCGGCTTCCGCGCAGGCCAGGCTATACAGATTGCCGACTCCGGGGGCCGCCCGCCCGAGCAACTCGCGGGCCTTCGAGAATCCGGCCATCGCCTCGATGGACCGTCCCATGCCTTGATGGACGACCGCCGTCCAGAGGTAGTTCTCGGCCAGATCCGCCCGGTAGGCGATGAACTCGGGGTGATCGATGATGAGGCGCTCCAGCGTCGCCCGGGCCCGCGCCAGGCATCGCGACGCCTCGTCCCGGCGGCCCGTCCTGGCGTGCGCCGAACCGAGGAGGTTGTAGCACTCCGCGACGGCACGCCGATAACCGTCGATGGCGGGCCGATCATCCGTCACCCTCTCCAGGATCGACAGGCCACGCTCCAGGTGGGGGAGGCCCTCACGCGGCCGGCCCGCGTCGGTCAGGACCCGGCCCATGTCCGTCTCGAGCTGGCCCAATCGTCGGCGGTAGACGCCGGTCTCGGGATCGTCGGCCGCGAGCCGCTCGAGGTGCGCCATCGCTCGCCGTTGGCTGCGCAATGCCTCGTCGAGTCGCCCGTCGTAGGATTGGATCCGGCCGAGTACCTCGTAGGTCATGGCCAGTTCGTTCCGGTACGGTGTGTTCTCGGGGCGCACGGCAACGAGTCGTTCCAGGATGTCCCGCTCCCGCCCCAGGGGTCGCAGCCCCTCGGTATTCCGGCCCATTCGAGACCGCTCATAACCGATGGCGCCGGATGCGGCCGCAACGGCGAAAAGGTCGTCGTCGTCGCGACTTTCGGCCGACAGGCCCTCGTACAACTCCAGCGCCCGCTCCATCGACCGCATCCCTTCGAGCTCCCGTCCGGAGGTGTAAGCCTGGAGCCTGCCGATGAACTCGAGGCAGGATGCCAGATCGCGCCGGGGGCCCCTCGGGGATGCGTCGGCCCGCACCATCCCCTCGAGGATCGCCCGGGCCCGCTCGAGTGCCTCCAGGCCCTCTTCCCGCGAGCCGATCTCGACCGCGATCTGGCCGACTCGCCGGTACACCGCGACCAGCTCGGCTCGCGCCCTGGGGTCGTTCGCTCCCTCCTCGATGGTCACCTGCAGCTTCTTGTAGAACGACAAGGCCGTCTCGAGCAGGCGCTTGCGCAGCGACGCCATCCGGGGCTGCCTCAGCAGGATGTCCTCGCTGGCGCCGGTGTAGTACTGCTCGACGGCTTCCCGGGCCAGGTCGAAGCGCCGCTGCGCCTGATCGAGCGAGGTTTGCACCCGAGCATTGGCGGCGAGCAGGGCCTTGTTGGCGAGGGACTCGCGGGTCAGGGCGTCGAGGCTCTCCCGTTGGGAGCGGGCCAGCAGGTTTCGCTGGCGGACGGCGTCCCTCCAGCCCAAGGTGACGGCGGCGACACCGGCGACCATCGCGATGACCAGCCCCGCGATCAGCCCCGCCGGCAGGGGCCTGCGCCGGCACCATCTCCAGGCCCGCGACAGGGAACCGATCGGGCGTGCCCCGATCGGCCGGCCCTCGAGGAACCGCCGCAGGTCGTCGGCGAATTGCTGGGCCGTCTGATAGCGGCCCATCGCATCCTTGTTGATGGACTTCGCGACGACCGTCGCCAGGTCGACGGGCACCGCGGGGTTGAGCCGTCGGATCGGCGCCGGCTCCTCCTCCGTGATCCGGCGCAGGATCTCCTGGCGGTCCGCCCCGGTGACGCACGGCTGGAGGGTCAGCATCTCGTACAAGGTGACGCCAAGGGCGTAGATGTCGGTCCGCCGGTCGACCAACCCGCGCCGGCCGAGGGATTGTTCCGGGCTCATGTAGCGCAGCGTCCCCAGGACGTCGCCCGTCGCTGTCAGGCCCTCGTCCCCGGGGACCCTGGCGAGCCCGAAATCGGTCACCCAGGGGTCGCCGCGGCGGTCGAGGAGGAGATTGGCCGGCTTGATGTCACGGTGCAGGATGCCCTGCCGGTGCGCGTACTCCAGGGCCTCGGCGACTTGCACGCCGAGGTAGGCCACCGTACGGGGATAATTCCGGCCTCGAGTCGAGGCCTCGGGGAGCGGATTCGACCGTCCATCCGAGGGAGGAGGAAGGACCGGGGCCTCGGTCCTCGGCGTCCCGGGATCCGGCCCGGCGTCGAGGCGGTCCCCGTCGTCCACCGGGTCCCGGAGGGTGTAACGGCCCGAGAGCAGCCCGCGCGCGAGGGAGCTGATTCCCTCGGCCCGGTTCCCCACGTTGAGCTCGTCGTGGCCGAGCCCCTCGAGCCGCCGCAACTCCGCGATCAGCTCGGCCAGGCTGGCGCCCTCGATGAACTGCATGGCATAGTAAGGCGCGTCGCCGAGGAATCCGACGGCGTGGACCGTCACGATGCGAGGGTGATGCAACAAGGCGGCCGCCTGCGCCTCGAGTTGGAAACGTTGGAGGGCCCGCGGGTCCATCGTCGCGGCCAGCGGGAGCACCTTCAGCGCGACTCGGCGGCCGAGCGAGAGCTGCTCGGCCTCGTAGACGATCCCCATGCCCCCACGGCCGACCTCGCGGAGGATGCGGAAGTCGTCCAGGACACGCCCGCCCTCGGCGATACCGTCGCGAGGGCCCGGCGCGTCACCTGCATCGCCGTCCGGGGCGACGCGCCGAGCCATCCCGGCCATCTCGCGCAAGAGTGGCATCAAGCCGCGGACCTGTTCGGCCAGCTCAGCGTGGCGGGCTGCGTAGTCGTCGAGGTCGACCGACTCGCCGGCCTGCAATCGCGCCGTGATCTCCTCGACCAGTTCGGAGAAGACCGGGTCCAGGTCGCCTCCCGTGGGGTAGGACTGTCCGAGGCCGATGCTCGCGGGATCGGGATGTCCTGTACGGGACGTCGACGGCCCCCGGGGCGGCCGGTCTTGGGACGATCCCTCGCCAATCCCGGTTGCATCCGCCGTCGCGCCGCTCCTGAGCGGGTCGGGGGCGTTCATCGCGGGGCTCTCCCCGTTACAGCAACTGTCATCGCGGGCGTCTTGGGTTCATCCGGCGGGAGCTCGCGGGGCTTGAAACACCCGGACATGCGGACTCCACCCGGGGTCGCGCCTGGGCGCTCCGGATCGGGAGGTCGGCATGTCCACCAGCCTGTTGTATCACGCATTCGGCATCCGCGGCTACCCGTACATCCGCACCGGATCGTTCGAACGCGGCCGATGCCCCGCTGGCCCTCTCCGCGACGCGGTCGGTCGCGGTGCCGATTCTTGTCGGCCGCCCGGACGCGGCAAGATCCTCGTCGACGAGATCGACGGGCAAGTTGCCGCACGACCGCCCCGCTCTTTCTCATGCTCGCATGGCCGCGTTGCCCGATTTCGTCCGGCCCTCTGGCTGCCCCGTCGGAAATGGGTTATGATTCGGGAGATCGACGGGTTCCGCCCGCTTGCGCGGGGGGATGAAAAGGGAAGCCGGTGAGAATCCGGCGCAGGGCCGCTGCTGTATTCGGCGAGAGGCTCGAGCTGATGTGCCACTGCGGGAAAACCCGCGGGAAGGCCGCTCGAGTGTCGCTCGTAGCCGTAAGCCAGAAGACCTGCCTGTCGAGTCGGCGCCATGGTGCCTCGGACCCCAGGCACGCGGGCAGGTCGGGTACATTCCGCTCGCGCGGATACCTCCTGCGTCCTCGGTCCGATGCCCCCTCTGCCCGGACCGGCAGGAAGGAAGGATAGGACCCGTGCCCGATACGAGCGATCGCGACCGTGCGTCGCATGAACGTGCTTCTCACTGCGCCTCAACCCGCATCCTGGTTCGTTGCCACCATCCCGGCGACGAGGTCGCGCCCCTTGCGTTCCCTCCCGCGGAATCATCGCCAAGACACCGATTACTGATCGTTGCATAGATCAATCACGTCGAGTGGGCGATGCCCGATGGCATGTGGCTGCGAGTCGGGGAAAACGGAATGAATTCCGTTCCACGCCCATCGGCTCGCCTTGCCGTAGAACGGAATTCATTCCGTTTTGTGGCCCGGTCGGCATCGCACACCGTCGATCGCCGCGAGTTCGTCGGGCACCGCCCAAACATCGTATTGGAATTCACATGCTTGTCTCAACAAATCTCGCATTGCAATCCAACCCATCCGCGGAGCCGGGGATGCACGTCCGCAAGCGGAACGGTCGACTCGAGTCGGTCGATGTCAACAAGATTGTCCGTGCCGTCCGGCGCTCGGCCGGCGGGCTGTCCCACGTCGACACCATGCGTATCGCGGTGAGGACCATCGGCGGGCTCTTCGACGGCGCCACCACCCGTGAGCTCGACCAGCTCTCGATCCAGACGGCCGCCGGCCTGATCGCCGAGGAGCCGGAGTATTCGCACCTCGCCGCCCGGCTGCTCGACCGCTACATCGCCAAGGAGGTGATGAACCAGGATATCCATTCGTTCTCGCAGGCGATCGCGGCCGGTCACCGACTCGGCCTCATCGCCCCGACGACCGCCGAGTTCGTCGCGGCGGACGCCCGCAAGTTGAACGCGGCCGCGGCCGGCTACACCGGCGAGTTGTTCGAGTACTTCGGCCTCCGCACGCTCTACGATCGCTACTTGCTCAGGCACCCGACCTCGCGGGCGGTCATCGAGACGCCCGCTTACTTCTTCCTGCGCGTGGCGTGCGGCCTGTCGCGGGGCGTGGGCGATGCCCTCGAGCTCTTCGGCCTGATGGCGTCCCACCGCTACATGCCCAGCTCGCCGACCCTCTTCAACGCCGGAACGCCGCGGCCCCAGATGTCGTCGTGCTACCTGCTCGATTCCCCGACCGATGACCTCGAAGGGATCTATGGCCGATACGCCGATATCGCCCGGCTCTCGAAGTACGCGGGCGGGATCGGGCTCGCCTACCACCGCGTCCGCTCGCGCGGCTCTTACATCCGCGGGACCAACGGCCACGGCAACGGCATCGTCCCCTGGCTGAAGACCCTGGATTCCTCCGTCGCCGCGGTCAACCAGGGGGGGAAGCGCAAGGGGGCGTGCTGCGTGTACCTGGAGACCTGGCACGCGGACGTCGAGGAATTCCTGGAGATGAAGGATAACACCGGCGATGAGGCCAGGCGGAGCTACAACCTGAACCTCGCGAACTGGGTGCCCGACCTGTTCATGAGGCGCGTCGAAGCCGGCGGCGACTGGTCGCTCTTCGACCCGAAGGTCGTCCCCCATCTCGCCGACCTCCACGGCGAAGCATTCGAGGCGGCCTACTCGCGGTCGGAATCCGAGGGCCTGGCGGTCAAGCAGGTCAACGCTCGGGAGCTGTACGCGCGGATGATGAAGACGCTGGCCGAGACCGGCAACGGCTGGATGAATTTCAAGGACGCGTGCAACCGGAAATCGAACCAGACGCCCCGCCCCGAGAACGTCGTCCATTCGTCGAACCTGTGTACCGAGATCGTCGAGGTGACGTCGGCCGGCGAGACGGCGGTGTGCAACCTCGGGTCGGTGAACCTGGCCCGCCACGTCGACGACGACGGCTTTGATCTCGACGCCCTGGCCGAGACGGCCCGCACCGCCGTCCGCTTCCTCGATGCCGTGATCGACATCAATTTCTATCCGACGCCCGAGTCAGCCGAATCGAACCGGAGGTGGCGGCCCGTGGGCCTGGGCCTCATGGGCCTCCAGGACGTGTTCTTCCGCCTGCGACTCCCCTTCGACAACCCCGAGGCGCGCGACCTCTCCGTCCGGATCCAGGAAGAGGTCTACTTCCAGGCCCTGAGCACCTCGTGCGACCTGGCGGAACGCCATGGCCCGCATCCCGCGTTCGCGGAGACTCGGGCCGCCGAGGGGGTCTTCCAGTTCGATCTCTGGGGCGCGAGCCCTCGCGACCCGGCGCGTTGGGATGCGCTCCGGGGGCGCATCGGCCGCGTCGGCCTCAGGAACTCGCTCGTGGTCGCGATCGCGCCGACGGCCACGATCGCCTCGATCGTCGGAGCCTACGAGTGCATCGAGCCCCAGGTCTCGAACCTCTTCAAGCGGGAGACGCTCTCGGGCGAGTTCCTCCAAGTCAACCGATACCTCGTGCGCGAGCTCAAGGCGCTGGGCCTCTGGAACGAGGACATTCGCGATCGGATCAAGCTCGCGGAAGGCTCCATCCAGGGGATCCCGGAGATCCCTCGCGACTTGAGGGACATCTTTCGCACCGTCTGGGAGGTCCCCATGCGATCGCTGATCGACATGGCGGCCGACCGCGCGCCGTATGTCGACCAGAGCCAGTCCCTCAATCTCTTCATCGAGAGTCCGACGATCGGGAAGCTCTCTTCGATGTATATGTACGCCTGGAAGAAAGGCCTGAAGACGACCTACTACCTGCGGTCTCGCCCCGCGACCGGGATCGCCAAGACGACCACGTCGCGCGTCGTCGAGCCGACCAGGGACGTCGCGTGCTCGCTCGAGGCCCCCCATTCTTGCGACGCCTGCCAGTGATCGCGGGCGAAGCCCGCGGCCGATCCGGTGATGACAGACTCCAGAGGGACCTTCTCATGCTGCTTGACCCCGGGATGGATCTGACGCTCCGCCCGATGCGCTACCCCGCCTTCTTCGAGATGTACAAGGCGGCCATCAAGAACACCTGGACGGTGGAGGAGGTCGACTTCTCGACCGACCTGGCCGACCTCGACCGGCGGGTCACCCCCGCCGAGAGGCATCTCATCCAGCGGCTCGTGGCATTCTTCGCCACGGGCGACTCGATCGTCGGGAACAACCTGGTCTTGAACCTCTACCAGCACATCAACTCGCCCGAGGCGCGGATGTACCTGTCGCGGCAGCTCTACGAGGAGTCGCTCCACGTCCATTTCTACCTCACCCTGCTCGACAATTACCTGCCCGACATGGCCGAGCGGGAGCGGGCGTTCGCGGCGATCGACAATATCCCGTCGATCAAGGGCAAGGCGGACTTCTGCTTCCGGTGGATCGACTCGATCCAGGGCCTCGACCGGCTCCGGACCCGCGACGACCGGAAGCGGTTCCTCCTGAACCTGATCTGCTTCGCCGCCTGCATCGAGGGCCTCTTCTTCTTCGCGGCCTTCGCCTACGTCTACTTCCTCCGATCGAAGGGGCTGCTGCACGGCCTGGCCACGGGCACCAACTGGGTCTTCCGCGACGAGAGCGCGCACATCGCCTTCGCCTTCAACGTCATCGCGACCGCCCGCCGCGAGGAACCCGACCTGTTCGATGAGGAACTCCAGGCCGATGTCGTCGCCATGATCCGCGACGCCGTGGAATGCGAGACTACCTTCGCGCGCGACGTCCTCTCTCAGGGCGTGGTCGGCCTGGGTCTGAACGACTTGCGCACGTATCTCGAGCACGTCGCCGACCGACGCCTGGAGTCGCTCGGCATCCGGCCGATCTACGGGGCCCGCAATCCCTTCGCCTTCATGGAGTTGCAGGACGTCCAGGAGCTGGCCAATTTCTTCGAGCGGCGCGTCTCCGCCTATCAGGTCGGCGTGACCGGCCAGGTCGTATTCGGCGAAGACTTCTGACTCACGGGACGACCGAGCTCGCCGTGATGAAGACCGGTCGACAATCGCTTGACTTCATCCCGCGGTCGGACCAAGATTCCCGGACGAGGATTCCCCACCGACCACGACCGGACCCACGACTCGAAACGAGGCGGACATGAGCCAGGAACAGACACGCCGGACGTTCATCCAGGATTGCTCGACCTCGGCCGCGGCCCTGGTGGCGCTCTCCGCGACGCAACCCGCCGCCGGCGCCGAACTCGATCCCAGGAGCCCCTCGGGCACGCCCTATCTCTGCGTCACTTGCGGGACGCAATTCTCCGAGTCGGCCCAGCCACCCGCCCATTGCCCGATCTGCGAGGATGAGCGGCAGTACGTCAACCCCGACGGCCAGAAGTGGGCGACGCTCGAGGACCTCCGGGCCTCGCACAAGAACGTCGTCAGGCCGGAGGAGCCGAGCCTCTACTCGGTCAACACCGAGCCGAAGTTCGGGATCGGCCAGCGTGCGTTCCTGATCCAGACGGCGAAGGGGAATGTGCTCTGGGATTGCGTCGGCCTCATCGACGACGCGACGATCGCGCGGATCAAGGAGCTGGGCGGCGTCGCCGAGATCGCGATCTCGCACCCGCATTATTACACGGCGATGGTGGAGTGGAGCCGCGCGTTCGGCGGCGCCCCGATCCACCTGCACGAGGCCGAGCGGCAATGGGTGATGCGCCCGGACCCGTGCATCCGGTACTGGAAAGGTCGGACGCTCGAGCTGCGCGACGGCCTGACGCTGGTGAGCACCGGCGGCCACTTCGAGGGCTACCAGGTCCTGCACTGGCCCGCCGGCGCCGGCGGCCGGGGCGCGCTGATGGCCGGCGACCAGCCGCAGATCTGCATGGACCCGAAGCAGGTCTCCTTCATGTACAGCTATCCCAACTACATCCCGCTGAACGCCCCGGCGATCCGCCACATCATGGAATGCCTCGACCCGCTCCCGTATGACCGGGTCTACGGCGCGTTCTTCATCCGCGGCAAGGGGATCGTCCCGACCCAGGGCAAGGAGGTCGTCCGCCGCTCGGCCGAGCGGTACCTGCGGGCCATTCAGGGCTGAGCGTTGACAAATCACCTTCAAGGAGTCCGCCGCAGGGCGGCTACGGGCCCGAGGTCCCCCGAGCTTGTCATCGAGGTCCGCTCGGAGGGCGACCCTCCCGGAACCGTCGAAGCGTCTCCGCTCAACGGTGACGTTCCCTCCTTGCCCATCAATTGGCACCGCCTGGCCAGATCCCAGCGGCCTTGACAGGGGTCGCGGTCGGTGTTCCAATAACAAACCGACCACTCTGTTTTGGAGCAGCCGATGAGGATCGCCAGGCAGCCAAGGGCGGTGGAGACGCGGGAGAAGATCCTGCGGGAGGCCGCGAGCTTGCTCGCCCTGAAGGGCTACCACGATACCAAGCTGGAGGAGATCCTGAAGGCGGCGCGGGTGACAACTGGGGCCTTCTTCCACCACTTCGGCGGCAAGGAGGAGCTGGGCTTCGCCGTGATCGACCGCCACATGGAGAAGCGTCGGCAACTGCTGGAGGAGATCGAGAAATGCTTGCCGTCACCGGACGAGGATGACCCGTTGCAGCGGGTGTTCCGGCGACTGGACGCGATTCAGGAGATGATTCGCCGCCGCGAGCAGGATAAGGGCGGCTGCATCATTGGCAACCTCAGCACGGCGCTCAGCGATACACACGACGCCTTCCGGCGGCGGCTGGCCGAGTGCTTTGACGAGATGGACCTGGAGTTCAGGCCCCACCTGGCTGCCGCCGCGGAGAAGTATTGCCCGGGGCGGTCCGTGGATGCCGCTGCGCTGGCGCGCTATATCGTGGCCATCGTCGAGGGCTCGATCATGCTCACGCGCACCCAGCAAGACCGCCACATGATGGCACGCCACTTCGACTACCTGAAGGAGTACCTGAAACAGTCGCTCTGCGTCCGCGGCCCATCGGCGAGGGGATGATGGCCTTCGAGGAATCATGGAACAGACAAGCCCCCGGTCTTGGCCCGATCGGACATCGCCTATGCAGACCTGGGCATCAAGGATTCGGGACCCGTGACGAATGTGAGCGTGTGCGATATGTGGCACGGGACCTGTTCAAGACACGCGGGAATGCCATTTCCGTGACCGGAAGGAACGGCCATGGCGGGATTGCCGGATTTGGGCCGCTGGCGCCCACGACTCGAGTACGCCGCTTGTTCGTTCGGATGGGTTGCATGCGAGACGAGTTCCAACGGAAAGGAAGAATCTCATGAGAAGTCGCGTTCGCTCCCGCGTCGGATTGATGGCCTTGGCCGCGGCGGCGCTCTGGGGCCAGTCATTTCAGAGAGCCGCCGCCCAGGTGCCGGATGAGAACCGGAAGCAGCTCGTGGAGGCCCTGGGCACGCCCTTCATCGTTTTCCGCGAGAAGGTCCTGGACGAGCTCAAGGTCTCCGACGAGCAGAAGGAGAGGCTCATGCAGCCCTTGATGGAGCAGATCATGGAAACGGGCCCATTCCTCGACTCGTTGCCCGAGAGCGGGCAGGAACGCGAAGAAAAGCTCGCCGCGCACAGGAAGAATGCCCGGGAGAAGCTCGCCAAACTCCTCAAGGAAGTCCTCCAGCCCGACCAACTGAAGCGGCTGCGCCAGGTGATGCTCCAGCGAGAGGGCGCCTTTGCCCTTGGCGAGGAAGGCATCCGGAAAGAGCTGAAGATCACGCAGGAGCAACTGATGAAGTTCATGGCCCTCACGAAGGAGCTGCAAAGGAACGTCGCGTCTCAGGTCAAGGCGGCCCAATCGGGCGGCAACCCGGAAGAGATTCGACCCAAGATCGAGCAGCTCCGCAAGGACTGCGCCAGGAAGCTCGAAGCCGTCCTCACCGACGCCCAGAAGACGCAGTGGAAAGAGCTGCTCGGGCCTCCGTTCGAGCTGGGAGATTGACCGGAGTATCGTCGATTCGAGATCGCCGATCTTCGCGAGCGACGACCGGCGAGCAACGGAAAATGGGACGCTTCACGACGCGCCCCCTGTCTGCCAGGCGATTCGTATGTCCCTTCCCGCTCTCGTCCTGCATGGCATTTGGGAAGGAATCTTAATGAAATGATCGATGTGAGGATCGAGCGCCGATGGAACGGCGCGACGCCTCAATCGCGATCGTCGCCGAAGGACCGGCCCAGCCCGAGCGCCTTGATGCGGGAGGCCAGGGTGGTCGGCCTCATGCCGAGCCGCTCCGCGGCACCGCCCGGCCCGTAGATCTTGCCGCCCGCGGCCGCGAGCGCGGCGCGGAGGTTGTCCGCCTCCAGCTTGCGGACCTCGGCGTCGGTGAGCACCTTCCTGGGCTCCGCGGGGGCCTCGTTCGGATTCGGCCCGGCACGCTCGGCCGACGGCAGATCGATCGACAGCCGGGCCCCGGTCGCGGTGATCATGGCCCGCTCGATCGCGTGCTGGAGCTCCCGGACGTTGCCCGGCCAGCCATAACGCTGGAGCTCCCGGACGTCCGCCGCCGTCAGCCGAGGCTTCGGCCGGCCGAGCTTGCGGGCGGCGAGGGCGAGGAAGTGGTCGGCGAGCATCGGGATATCCTCCGGGCGCTCGCGGAGCGGCGGCAATTCGAGCGGGAACACGCTCAGGCGGTAGTACAGGTCCCGGCGGAACCGGCCCGCCTCGGCCTCGGCCTTGAGGTCCCGGTTGGTGGCCGCGATCAGCCGCACGTCGACCTTGCGCGTCCGCTCGTCGCCGACCCGCTCGAGCTCCCCCTCCTGGAGGACGCGTAGCAGCTTCGCCTGGAGCTCAAGGGGGATCTCGCCGATCTCGTCGAGGAACAGCGTGCCGCCGTCGGCCAGCTCGAACCGGCCGGCCCGATCGCGCAGGGCGCCGGTGAACGCCCCCTTGGCGTGACCGAAGAACTCGCTCTCGTACAGGTCGCGGGGCACCGCCGCGCAGTTCACCTTGATCATCGGCCTCGCCGCCCGCTGGCTCCGCCGGTGGATCTCGCGCGCGACCAGCTCCTTGCCGGTCCCGCTCTCGCCGAGGATCAGAACCGACGCATCGGTCGGGGCGACCAGGTCGATCCGCCGGACAACCGCCCCGAGGGCCGGGCCCTGGCCGATCAGCTCGCCGAAGGACCCGCCCCGCGTCACCTCCTCCCGCAGGTATTCGTTCTCCAGCTCCAGCGCCCGGCGCAGCGACTCGATCTGTTCGAACGCCCGGGCGTTGGCGATGGCGGCGGCGGCATGGTCGGCGATCAGGCGCAGCCAGCCCATGCACTCCTCGCCGATCCTCCCGCGCGCGAACACGCCCAGCACCCCGAGCACCTCGCCCCGGTACACCAGCGGCTGGCCCCCGAACCCGGCGATCCCTTCGGCCCGCACCCATTCGGGGCGGACCACCCAGTCGTGGTCGGTCGACGCGAGATCCGGGACCTCGATCGGCTCCCCCGTCGCCCCGATCCGGCCCACCTTCCGCACTCCCAGCGGGAATCGGCGGAACGCCCCGTCGGTCCGCGTCCAGCTCACGGCCGGGTCGACGATCGACCGGCCGCCGCCGGCAACCAGATGCAGGCAGAGCGATCGGTCCGGGCACTCGGCCGCCATCGGACAGCCCGAGCAATCCAGACTTTTCCGGATCAGCCACACCCGCACCAGCGCGACCCGCGGCGACCCGCCGAGCCGGGTCACCAGCAGGTCGAGCAACTCCGGCAGCGACCGCTCGCGCGCCAGCTCGAGCAACAGTCGCTTCGGGTCGGTCAGCAGGAGTTCGCTCTCGTCGTTCATGGACGCATCTTCCACGAGAATTCGTCGTAACACAACGATAAATCGTGGAATCACGAAATTTCGTGATAACCAAGAACGGAGAGCATCAAACGCAATTCCTTATTCAGAAACAATTTACGAATTCCATCGCTAATGGCACGCGATGTGAGATGAATATCCCGACGAAGTGGAGAGGTCATCAATGGATCTCGCACAAACCTTCGACCAGAATGGAAAGGAACCGACGATGTCACGCCTCAATCAGATTGCTCCCGAGACGGCGACCGGACGGACGAAGGAACTCCTCGATGCGGTGAAGGGCAAGCTCGGCCTGGTGCCGAACATGACCCGCGCCATGGCGAACGCCCCGGCGGTGCTCGAGGGCTACCTGGAATTCAGCGGCGCGCTGGGCAAGGGGAAGTTGCCGGCCCGGTCGCGCGAGCAGCTCGCCCTGGCCATCGGTCAGGCGAATGGGTGCGACTACTGCGTGTCCGCCCACTCGGCGATTGGTAAGATGGTCGGGTTGACCGCCGAACAGGTCCGTGACAGCCGCCTGGGGACGGCCGTCGATTCGAAGGATGGCGTGTTGATCCGGTTCGCTCGGAAGGTCCTCGAGTCGCGGGGTCAGGTCAGCGACGACGATATCCGGCAAGTCCGCGACGCCGGGTTCGACGACGGCGCCATCGCGGAGGTCGTGGCCCACGTGGCCCTCAACGTGTTCACGAACTACTTCAACAGCGTGGCCCACACCGACATCGACTTCCCGAAGGCCGAGACCTTGCGGGCGTCGAGCTGAGGAGGCATCCCATGACTACGACGCTGATCTCGACGCCGGCCGCGGTCATCGCGCCGCCGTTCACCCTGGAGTCGGCGGTCCGCAAGGTGCGGGCCGCCGAGGACGGCTGGAACTCGCGCGATCCGGACCGCGTGGCCCTGGCCTACACCGAGGACTCGGCCTGGCGGAACCGGATCGAGTTCCCGGTCGGACGCGACCGGATCCGCGAGTTCCTGGCCGGCAAGTGGGAGCGCGAGCTCGACTACCGGCTGGCCAAGGCGCTCTGGGCGTTCGCGGCCGACCGGATCGCGGTGAAATTCGAGTATGAGTGGCACGACCGCGACGGCCAATGGTTCCGCAGCTACGGCAACGAGCTGTGGGAGTTCGACGAACGGGGGCTGATGCGACGCCGGGAGGCGAGCATCAACGACCGCCTGATCGCCGAGTCCGACCGGAAGTTCTTCTGGCCCGCGCCCGGCCCCCGTCCGGCCGATCACCCCGGGATCGAGTGACTGAGTACCGCAACTCGGAAATGGGGATCGGAATTCGAGAGTGCGAGACTCCGTCCGAGCCTCTTCCCGCAGCCGGCTCGCACGAAGGCTCGCACTCCCCACGGAACTCCGGGCCTATTCACCGTGGCGGAGGACTGGGGGCAGGCCAATGATGCACATTCCGGGCTTGGCTGCCCCCCCCCTGCGGGCGATAGAATCGAATTCGACGCTTTAAGAATTCTCGGCGGGAGGCCGTATGTTTGACATCAGCCGCGACATCCATTCCTTGACCGATTTCAAAAAGAATACGTCCGAATTTGTTGAGCAGCTCAAGCAGACCGGCGAGCCGGTCGTCCTCACCATCAACGGCAAGGCCGAGCTGGTCGTCCAGGACGCCGCCGCCTACCAGAAGCTCCGCGAGATGGCCGAAGAAGCCAGGGTGCTCGAAGGCATACGCCAGGGCATCGAGGACATGAACGCGGGCCGCACCATCAGCCTGGACGAATTCAAGGAACACGCCCGCACCAGGCATGGGATCAAGGCGTGACCTATCGCCTACGCGTCACCGCACGGGCCGTCGGCGACGCCGATGAGGCGTATGCCTGGATCGCGGAGCATCTCTCGCCCGCCCAGGCCGAACGCTGGTATCAAGGTCTCTTCAAGCAGATGGAGACGCTGACACGCCAGCCCTCGCGCTGCCCGCTGGCCGCCGAGAATCCCAGGTTCCCCTTCGAAGTCCGCGAGTTGCTCTACGGCAAACGGAAAAACAAATAGCGCATCATCTTCACCATCCGCGATGCCGACGTCGTCGTGCTGTACGTCCATCACGGCGCCCGCAAGGACTTGGAGCCGTAACGACGGCCGAGCTCATGTGGCCCGATCCCCATTTCTTGGTCGAGTGAGAATGGGAGTCACCCGTTCGTCGATTCCCGTTGAGATCGGACCGCTTCTGTGGGGGCAGGTCAGCCCCTGCCGACGAATTCCTCGGATCGGCTCATCCGCCTTTGTTTCGCCAAAATCGGACAGGACGATCGGATCCTTCCTCAGGGTCGCTTGTCCGGCGGATTCGAGTCGCGCGACTTCTGTTCGCGTTCGGACAAGGACCGACGTCGTCGCGCCCGGACCAGGAGCTCGTGGAGTTCCTTGAGCAACTTCCGGAAGGATCGCGAGCGCTGGGTCATCCCTCGCATCGTCCCTCGCGTAAACGGCAGAAGTCGCGTCAGGGCGGACTGATGGATTGTCTCCTTATATTTCTTGAGACCCAGCAGCTTGGCGACCTCCTTCTTGCAGTCTGCGATCTCTTCGACAGCCATCCCAGGAGGGAGCGATTGCCGCGTCAGGCGGAATCCCTGCTTTTTTCCCAGTACCGTCAAAGCTTGGCGGAATCGGGTTGATGGGAAGGCCGCCAGAAACCACGCCTCATACTCTCTCCTGGCGATCACAACGCCGATGGGGTAATCCGGTGGGACGAGGGCACGCGCTCGAGCGAGCAGGCTGGGCGAGAGCTTTCGCGGACAATCTTCGTCCGCGTCCAGGAGAATCAGAATAGCGTCGGGCTGAGGTTCACGCAGGAGTGCTTTCCCGATGTAGTACTCGATCCCGAGCTCGTTCTTCTCGTCGTGCGCGACCGTGATGGCTCCCCTCCCAGAGGCGCGAACCGGCCCATCCTCGTGAACCTCGATGTTGTGATAACGCCGAAAGTGCAGCCAGCGCTGCAACAGGATCGGGACAGCATCCCACTCGCCATAGCCTTCCACGATCGGCACGATGACGTATTTGACCATGAGTTCATCAGGGCTTGAAAAAATCGTCCTCGGTGCCGGTGGTTGAGGGTTCGGATGCAGTCCAGAGGGCGTTGGACCGGAGCAACCGCCCGACGGTCAGCGGCGGCTTCAGGTTATCCAGGACTCTTTGACCTAACGTGTAGATTTGACTTGTGCCTTCGTTCCACTGGATGACTCGGATCCGCTCGCCCCGAGCCGTAGGATGGTCGAGTATTTCCGGGCTATGGGTCGAGACCACAACCGGGAATTCGTCGCTCACCTCGTCGATGGCCTCGAGCAAAACACCATGAGCATGCGGGTGCAGCGAGTCCTCGATCTCGTCGAGCAGGACGATGGACGGGCGTGGGCTCTGCCGGAGCGCCAGCAGAATCCCCAGGCTGCGTAAAGTGCCATCGGACATCATCCAGGCATCGAATTGGTTGGCCTGGCCCCCTTCGCCTTCTTGCTCGAACACAATGACCCGCCGTCCGGCCCGTGTCGTCGGCTGGACGGATCGAATGCCCGGCACGGCTGCGGCGAGGTGACAGTTGATCCAATCCCGATCGGCCGACCTGAGGCTTTTCAATACGTCTCCAGCATTGTGGCCATCGCGACCAAGGCCCTCGTGGCCTCCGATCGGTGGTTCCCCGCGGATGGCCCTCGGTGATAACTGCTGGATGGAGATGTTCCTGAGGGTCTCGACGACACTCTTCCAGTGACCCGGAATCCCGCCGATCAGTGGCAAGACCAGGGTCTCCGAATCCAATGCCGGCTGTATTGACCGCTCGATAGCTTGAAAACCCCTCTCGTTACGATTGAAAGAGTGTTTATCAATCTCAAAATGGTGAATATTACCGACCTGGAAGACTTCCTCCTTCACGATAAAATTCGATCTCGCTCCTTCGGTGCCAACAGTGAAACCGTAGAGTACCGGGAAAGTCTGATCGAGTTCCTGGAGTTCGAAACGCACAGCGACGGAGATGCTGGATCGCGGTCCTCGGCGCGGTTGCTTGCGCAGGATGCCTTCCAGGTTGCCGCGACGCTCCAGCGCCGTGCCCAAAGAATCGGTCACGGCCTCGCTGACGAAGCTGAAGGCATCCATCAGGGTGGACTTCCCGGCGCCGTTGCGACCGACCAGGAAGGTGACATCGTCAAGGACGAGGCGGGCGTCGGCGAACGCTCGGTAGTTGCGGAGCCGGAGTTCCTTGATGGTGACGCGATTCATCGGGACCTCGAAGACCGAAGACCGTTGCAGTTCAGGTGATCCTCGTCATGAACGGACAGGAGAGGTGCTCGAGGAGTGTTACGCTCACCCGCGGGATCATACAATACCAGCACACCGGTGAGTCAGGAAATGCCCTTCGCCGCGGTATGTCGGAGAGGCTCACAAGAGAGAGGGACTCACGTCGGGTCCGGAAGAGGAATCGTCATGCTCCACCATCCCGATCCAAACACCTACGCCTCGGGGCGGTTTTCGTCGACTCACTGGAGCCTCATCATTCAGGGCGGGATCGCCCGGATCGGCGCAGGCCCGCACAGCCCTGGCCGAACTCTGCCCCCTCTACTGGTATCCCATCCACGCGCGTCCATCAGGCGAAAGGGCAACGGACACGATCAGGCCCTGGACCTGACCCAGGAGTCCTTCGCGCGGTTATTGGAGAAAGGCATCTTTGCGGCGGCCGAGCCGGGCAAGCACGGGCCGGTACGCCCCGTCGATTTTCAGCAGGCGTGGCCCGCCCTTCGCCCGAGGCTCCGGCGGTGTGGCCTGAGCCAGGAGGCGGAGGGGGGTCGCGGGGAGGATTGCGGCGGTCAGCACACCCGCCAGGATGAGCCGCCAGATCTTAACGGACGTGGGCCTCATTCGATTCTCCGATGTCATAGTCAGATCTCCCACCCGCTGTGGGATTCCCGAGGGCCATGTCGCCATCCTGGGGCGCACATCGACGAGCATGACCTGGCTTCCCCAGGGGGCCACCTCATCGACGGGACTGATGTTTCTCTCCTCGATGACCGTGGCCCATTCGCCCCCGAGCCCCCGGCGGCGGGCGCCTCATCCACCCGGTCGGGCGGCCGGATGTCTTCCTCCCCGGCGGACGCCCGCGCGGGCGGAAGTCCGCTTCGGCGTGCACGAAGGCAATATCGCTGGACTCTCCGCCGACAAACGTCCGCACGTTCTCGAGGCGGAGCTTTTCGATATCCATTGCGAACCCTCGGCACGGCAACTGCCCGATGAGATCAATACGCGGATTGTCCGATCCCCTCAGAGCATGTCATGAACCGTTCGCCCATCATTCCCGGGGTCCAGTCTTGATGGGAATCGTACAACGAATTGGTTCCAAGCAAAGGGGAAAGTGGCATCGGAGACTCTCGTAAGGTAGGCTATGCCCACCGGTGATGGGTTCGCTTCGGTGGGCACAGCCCACCCGACTTTCCCCTTCGCGTGGATCTGATTCGCAGAGAGCCTGGGAGGAATGTCTGGCGTTGGTGGCTCGCCGAGGCATGATAGCCGGGGACATCGGGATCATCCCGGCCGAAGTCGCGGCCGATCGCTGTGGCCCGCCGTGTCGGACGTGGGGCGACAACGGGCCGGCGTTCGTAGCTGAGGTGGTGTATGGATCAACCTGGGAATGACGCAAAGGTGATGTCGATGCCGGAACGAGCAAGCGCCATCGGGCATTCGTTCGGCCCTCGTGTCTGTCTCTGCGCCCTCGTCCTGGGACTCGGCGCGGTCGGGCTTGGCCCGACGGGATCGGTCGCACTCGGCGGCCAGGCGCCCGAGGGCACCGCGACGTTCACGCCGCGCACCAAAGTGTCCATAACGGCGGGACGATGGTGCTTGAATGGCGAAGTCACCTATCGCGGCACGCGCGCAGAGGGCCTATTGATGAACGTGCGGATGGTGAACTCGGTGTTCGAGGACCGGCTCAAGCCGGACTTCGACCCGGAGGCAAACACGGACCGTTTCCTGTCTCACCTGCCCGATTATGCCGCGCACGGCGTCGACGCCTTCACGATCTGCTTGCAGGGCGGCAGGCCCCGGTACGAAGGGGCCGTCAACTCGGCGTTCGCTGCGGATGGATCGCTGCGCGAGACGTATCTCGCCCGCGTGCGGCGCGTCATCGAGGCCTGCGACCGGCACGGTCTGGTGGTGATCCTCGGCTGCTTCTACCAGCGGCAAGACCAGATCCTGAAGGGCGAGGATGCCGTGCGCGCCGCGGTGACGAGCGCGGCGGGCTGGATCCGGAAGTGTGGCTTTCAGAACGTCGTGCTCGAGATCGCCAACGAGTTCGGTCATAGCGGTTTCGACCATCCTCTGCTCCGGACCGACCTCGGCCAGGTCGAGTTGATCCGCCTGGCGCAAAAGGCGGCTCCGGGCCTGCTCGTCTCCACCGCCGGGCTGGGACACGGACTCTATCCCGACGAGGTGGCCAGGGCTGCCGACTTCCTGCTCATCCACTTCAACGACACGGCGCTCGACGACATACCCGCCCGCATCGCGGCACTCAAGAAGTACCGAAAACCGATCGTCTGCAACGAGGATGACAAGCTGAATGATGCCGGCGCCCGCGCGGCGGAGTTGTGCGTCACCCACGGCGCCTCGTGGGGCTTGATGGCCAACGAGGTCAATCAGCGCTACCCGTTCCGTTTCGAGGGTGCGCGTGACGATCCTGTTGTCTACGCGAAGTTGAAAGAGCTGACCTCGCCGCGGTCGAGGCCCGCCTCCGGTTGGAATGACGATTTCCCCCCGCCGGAGTCCCAGGGCGGCTGGCGCAAGCTCGACGACCCGGATTCGATCCGCACGATCGCGGGCATGGACCCGGGCAAGCTGACGAAGCTGCGCGCCTGGCTGCGCGACTCGGATGAGCGCGGGTTCGCCGCGGTGATCATCCGGCACGGTTATATCGTGCTGGAAGAGGAGCGGCGGAACAGCTCCGTCTCGAATACGGCGCAGGTTGCGTCATGCTCGAAAGCCATCTGTGCCACGGTCCTGGCCATCGCGTCGGAAGAGAGCCGGCAGGGCCATCTGCCGCGCAGGATGACATTCGAGGACCACGCCTTCGATTACATCCCCTGGGCGTGGCCGCTGAGCGATCCGCGCAAGGCCGGGATCACCGTGAAGCAACTGCTGAATCACACCTCGGGCATCTGTCCCGAGGCGTTGGGCGCGCCCAACCGAGGGACCTGGGATTACATCCTGGGTCACAGCGGCGACGCGCGGACCGCCAAGCTCGCGTTCGATCCGGGGACCGCCTGTGGCTACTCGACGCACGCGCTGGAACACGCGGCGCTTGTGTGCGAGACGGTTACCGGCAAGCCTTACGACCAGTACGCGATCGAGGCGTTATTCAAACCGCTGGGAATCGAACACTGGTGGTTTCAATTCTACGATGGGGGGCCGAAGTACGGC
>JBKQHM010000512.1:0-12119 GCA_052148775.1 Isosphaeraceae bacterium
CTCCACGTGTCAAATAGCCGAGCGAGACATGTTGGCCCGGACCGTCTTCTGGCCGAAGGGGTCCTCGATCATCTTGTCCGGGCGGCGGATCCATCGCCGGCAATACGTGTGCTCGTGGTCGTCGACGGCGCCCCAGCCGATGCGGGCCGGCTCGAGGTTGCGCACGGCGCGGTCGATCGACTCGGCGATCCGTTCCGGGAGGGTCGTGACGTAATCCGCATCGGGCGGGGTGCCGAGCGCCCCCATCGTCGAGGGTGCCGAATGGGTGTGGGTCGCGGAGATCAGCATCCGATCGGTCGGGATTCCGGTCTTCTCCCGCGCGATGGCCTTGGCCCGGTCGATCAGCTCGCGCGGCATCATGCACGTATCGACCACCACGATCGCCAGCCGCATCGTGCCGTCGTCGAGGACGACGCACCGGGCCAGGATCGGGTCGTTCAACCGCGTGGCCTGGGCCTTCAGGAATCCGCCATTGACGATGACCGGGAATTTCCGGGGCGCGATGTCGACCGCGGAGGCACCCGCGCGAAAGACCCGGTTGGCGTCGCCTTCCTGGGCCTCCGCACCGGAATGCGACATCAGGATCGAAAGACCGGCGTAACACAGCACGAGGATCGGCGAGATGATGCGTCTCATGGGGGCCTCGGTCGTCAAGGTGTCACTCGGGTTCGATTCCCAGCTCCCGCAGCCGCGCGGCGAGCCGTGCGGCAAGCTGGGCCTGTTCGTCGGCGCGACGGCGTTCGGCCTCGGCGCGTTGGGCCTGTTCGTCGGCTCGGGCTCGTTCGACTTCGGCGCGTTCGTCGGCGGATTCGACCCGCCCAATCAACTGCACGTAAGTCGAGAACCGCCGGCCATCGGGCCCGACGATCACGAGGTTGTCGGGTCCCTCGCCGGGTTCGAAGCGAATACCCAGCCGAGGACTGACGAAGCCGTTCATCTTGGGGATCGCCTTCAAGGCCCTCTTCGCCCGGAGGTAACCTTCGAGAGAACCGGAATCCGGGTTGTAGATGTAGTATTCGTCGACCCCATGCCGCTCGTAGAACCGGAACTTCCGGAGCATTTCCCCGAAGCGGTTGCCGGGCGAAAGGACCTCGAAGACGACCTGGGGAGCGATGCCCCCCTCCTCCCATTGCTTATAGGAACCGCGCCGGCCCTTCGGCCGGCCGAAGACGACCATCGCGTCCGGGGCGGTACGGATCTTCGGATTGCCCTCGATCGCGTACCAGAGGAGATCACCGGCCACGAAGACGTTGGCATCGTTGCGGTAGAGCGCTTCGAGTCCACCCTCGATCGTAACGATCCACCGGAACTGCAACGTGTTTTCCGCCATGGGTTTCCCATCGGAGTCGGGATAAACGATCGCTTGCGGCGGGGCGGGACTAATAATGGTACTCATGACCGGTTCAGACCTCTCGGGCCGGCGAATCACCACCGTGTTGAGTTTCCCACGGAATCCCCTCCCGCTCAAGGTCAGCCCGGTCCGACCGTTATGGCCATCGGGCGTCTTCCCCGTCTGAAGTTCTCGTTGCGTCTTCGCCGGTCCTTCACGGCTGGATGCATACCGACCCGGTCTCGATGCCCAGGGAGTGGGCAGGTGGCGATTCGGTGAAGGGCGGGCGATTCGTCGCAATGCATTCAGGCGCAGGGTTTTCCGTCTGTACGGTATCCCCGCCCCGGGCGATGGCATGCCATTCGCGAAGGGTGAGGGGTCTGCCGGCGGTCCGATGCCGGTCGTCGGGCTCCCCGAGCCAGGTCGACCTCCGCTCGGCCGCGGGCGCCCTGGACAAAATCATGGGTCTTGGAGACTTGTTTGTTAATGTACGGTTACTTGATCGATATGGATGGCGTGGTTTACCGTGGCGGCCACCTGATTTCCGGCGCCGACACCTTCATCAATCGGTTGCGGAAGGACGAGGTCCCCTTCCGGTTCCTGACCAACAACAGCCAGCGGACCCGGCGGGACGTCGCCACGCGGCTGAGCCGCCTGGGCATCGATGTGGAGGAAGAACATATCTACACCTGCGCCATGGCCACCGCCCGGTTCCTGGCGCAGCAGAAGCCGAACGGGACGGCGTACGTGATCGGCGAGGGGGGCCTGCTGACGGCCTTGCACGAGAACGGCTACGCCATCGTGGATCGCGACCCCGACTACGTGGTCGTGGGCGAGGGGCGGACGATCAGCTTCGAGATGGTCGAGGCGGCGCTGCGGATGATCATGGGCGGTGCCAAGCTGATCGCCACCAACCTCGATCCGAACTGCCCGACCGAGTCGGGCCTGCGCCCGGGCTGCGGCTCGACCGTGGCCATGCTGGAGGTGGCCAGCGGCGTCAAGGCGTTCAGCGTGGGCAAGCCCAGCCCGTTCATGCTCCGCGAGGCCCAGAAGGAGCTGGGGCTCTCCAGCGACCAGGCCGTCATGATCGGCGACACGATGGAGACCGACATCCTCGGCGGCGTCCAGTTGGGATACCAGACGATCCTGGTCCTCAGCGGTGGTACCCGGCGGGAAGACCTGGATCGCTACGCCTACCGGCCGGGCCTGATCGTGGACTCGATCGCCGACCTCGACCACACCGAGCTGTTCCCGGAGGCCGGGTCCGCGCGATCCGCCCCGCGAGGATCCAAGGGCGCCCGGGCTCGCAAGGAATCCGCCCTGGCCTGATCTCCCAGACCCTGACTCCGGTCCCTGCTCCTTGGTCCGTAGTCCGTTGCGAAGGGTCCCGAGCCGTGGTCTAATCGCATAACGATTGGACCCGCGACGGGGAACCCGGAACAACGAACTTCGAACCAACGACCAGAGATCGGAGCTTGCCCATGCGTTTCCATCAAGGACCTCGGCCCGCTTTCGAGGGGCGATGGTCGCGCACCGCGGGTCTCGTGGTCCTCCTGGGCTTTGCGACCACCCTGGCCCTGGCGGACGAGACCGAGACGCCCAGCGCCCTGGAGCGCGACCCCGAGGGCTGGACGGACCTCCTGGCCCATGCCGGGAGCAAGGTCGAGGGCTGGACGCGCGGGACCATCCCGCCGGGCCGCAAGCTCAATCCCCGATCGCAATGGTCGATCGACGAGGTGACCGGCCATCTCGTCTGTCAAGGGGACGGCGGCCACGAATGGCTCCGCTGGGACAAGGAGCTGGGCGACGGCATCTTCCACGTCGAATGGCGATTCACGTCCGTGCCGGGCAAGAAGGGCTACAACTCGGGGATCTACGCCCGCAACTCGTCCGACGCCCGGATCTGGCACCAGGCCCAGACCGGCGACGGCTCGGGCGGCTACATCTTCGGCGAGACCGAGGTCGACGGGAAGCTCAAGGGGATCAACCTGTCGAAGCAGCAGAAGAAATCCCGCGTGAAGCCCGCCGGCGAATGGAATGCCTTCGAGATCACCGGCAAGGGCAAGGACATGACCCTCTGGGTCAACGGCGCCGTCGTCAATCGGTGGCACGACTGCCAGGTCTCCAGGGGGTATGTGGGCGTCGAGGCCGAGGGCTACCGGATCGAGTTCCGCAACGTGAAGTTCAAGCCGCTCGATGGCACCGGCGCGGTCAAGGCGGAGGGGGCGTCATCTCGAAGAGATTGACGAGGAAGTCCTGGACAGCCTGCACCCGGGGAATCGCCAGGGCCGCATCTTTCAGCCAACGGTTGTCCTGGATCGAGACCTGAACGGTCTTGCCCGGACGTAAGATGCTGGCAATCGAGCCGATGATGGCCTTCTTCCGTTTAGAGGTTGGCGTTCCCAGATCCTTGGACTCCTCCCCCAGCAACGACTGATCCTGGGACGCAGCGTCCACATGGGTCGTCGCCGTCGCCAGCAATCCTGCGTAGACCAGACCGCCGCACTCGAGAAGGATGTCCTCCAATGTACCTTGCGCCTGATTATCCGGCAGCACGAAGGCTCCGAAACGCGGGGCGGTTGTGGAAAGGGAACCGGCGTCGTCGGGGAAGGGGAAATTATTCGCTCGAAGTCCATCCCGGATGGCGCCATACCGATTGGTGGGAGACTTGCTGTCCGAGTCGAGGATCACGCCGACCCCGGTCAAGCTATTGAAATCGATGGAAGCGGCTGTTCGCTCAACCGATTCGATTAGCCGGCTATCACCCTCGGCACTTCGTATGGCCACGGCATGGCTCTGACTTTGAAGGAATAGCGGCATGGGCGGCCGTTTCTGGAGGTCGCCATCCGGTGGATATTTTCTGGGGATCAAAGGATTCAGAAACGGATCGAGTTTGGATTCGAGGCGAACTCTCTCCATTCCAAAGGGGCTGAGGAGCCTGTAGACGAGTTCGACATCGTGGGGACCCTCGACCACGAGAACGCCATACTTCGGCATGTGTTACCTCACGTCCCATCCCTCTTCGCGCCTGATCCCGAGCAAGAGTTCTCCATAGATTCTCTTGGCCCGTGTCTCCTGCTCGGTCTGCTCCAGGCGAAACATTACCAGATCGTCGAGCTGATGTTGATCCTCGGTCGCCAAGGCGATCGCGTCGACCGCCTCAAGGCTATGAGTGGTCGCGACGATCTGGACGCGCAAATCGCGCGCGGCCTTGATCAACCATTTGGATACGCGATTGAGGGCACGGACGTGGATTCCAGCCTCAATTTCATCGATGAATAGAATACCCCCGTGCTTGAGGGCAGTAAGGGCACTCGCGAGCAAGACCGCCCTTCGGAGCCCGTCTCCGAATACGGACAGGGGCGCTGGCCCCAAGCGCTTGTGTTGGAGATAAATTGCCGGCCTAACGCCTCGGAACGAAGCGATCTTGATGTCATCAACCTCGGGGTCGAACTCCCGGACAAGATCGAGGATGAAGGGGCTCCCGGTATCGAAAACGGACTGAGATTGATAGCGGACTTGAATGCGGTTGATTTGGTAGGAATAAGGGGTCAAGGTCTCGTTCGGCACGAGACTGCGACGTGAGCGAGGACGGCCAACAAGGACTGGTTGGTGCTCCCAAATCCTTGCCTCGATCGGCGGAAAACTGTTGGGATAATGTTTGATTTCGGCACCACGGCGGGGCTGGATCTCGCCAACGTCCTCCTCTCTTTCCTCCTCGCCTTCCGGCACGAGACCGCGATCCCGACGATCCCTCTCGAACGGATCGGGATCTCCCACGATGTCCTTGTAGGTGACTCGGAGTCGGAGTGGCTGCAGGGTCGGTATCCCTTCACCCTCACAGGACATCGCGCACTCCCCCTCGAACATCGCGTCGGGATCGGCGAGCTGACCGCTCTGCGGGAAGCACCAGCGTAATGACTGGATTCGCGTCTCGTCCAATTGACCGAAGTCTCGCCGACGCACCATTGAAACCCATTCGAATGGCTCGTGCGCATTGCATAGGATCGACAAGGCTTCCAGGACGCTCGTCTTGCCGGAATTGTTCTCGCCGACGAGGATATTGAACAAACCGAGGTCATCGAGGCGGAGTTTTCTCAGCCCACGGAAGCCGTCGATAGTCACATTGTCCAGCGAGTATTTCGGCATGATCGGTACTCCTTTCGGCGCAGCGGTCGATCAGCAATTCATTTTACAGACCTGCTCTACGTTGAACTATGCGGGTATTGTGCCCGGGAGAGGTCCCCTGCCCCGGCGAAAAAATCCCCGAATCCATTCAAATCCCCTCCCGGCGCTTGTGTAATCTCCTGGAGGGCAACGAATGCGCGATACACCGACGACCCGACCCAGCCTCCTGGTCCGCCTGCGCGACCCGATGGATGAACGGGCCTGGGGCGAGTTCGTCGAGATCTATGGTCCGCTGATCGAACAACTTGCGCGCCGGCGCGGGCTCCAGGAGGCCGACGCCGCCGACCTCGTCCAGGAGGTCTTCCGGGCCGTCGCCGTCGCCATCGAGCGGTATGATCCCGACCCGGCCAAAGGCTCGTTCCGCGGCTGGCTGTCGACGATCGCCCGCAACCTGATCGTCAATCTTCTCAAAGCCCAGCGGAGACATCCGCGCGGTACCGGAGACACCGAGATCCAGCAATTCCTCGAAGCGCAGCCCGCGCCGGATGACCAGGAATCGGCCCTCTTCGACGCGGAGTACCACCGTCGTCTCCTCCACTGGGCGGCCGAACGGGTCAAGGACGAGTTCACCGCGGTGGTCTGGCTGGCTTTCTGGAAGACCGGCGTCGAAGCCCAGTCCGCCGACGAGGCGGCCCGGGCCTTGGGCCTGTCGGTCGGGACCGTCTATCAATACAAGAGCCGGGTCGTCGCCCGACTCCGCAGGGAAATCGAGCGTGTGTCGGATGGCGAGTAAATTTCGGTCTCCTCCATTCGCACCCCCCACGAAGGAGCATCACGATGGTGAAACGATCGTTCGAATGCGACGCGGACCGGTTGAAGTCCTACCTAGACGACGACCTGAGCCCCGACGATCAGGCCGAGCTGGCCGGCCACCTCGATCATTGTTCCACCTGCCAGCAGGCGATCGAGCGGCTCGCCGCCGGGAGCCGGCTCTGGGACGGCCTGCGGCACCTCGGCGGTGATGCGGACGCCCCGATGACGGGTCTGCCGGCGGGCGGATCGCGGGGAAAGTCCAGGCTGAGGATCGGCCGCGAGGGGCCCGAACTCGATTTCCTCGCCCCCTCCGATAACCCCGCGTACCTGGGCCGGCTCGGGCCCTATGATGTCATCGACGTGCTGGGGGAAGGCGGGATGGGGATCGTCCTCAAGGCGTTCGACCCGTCGTTGAACCGGGTCGTGGCCATCAAGGTCCTCGCCCCGCAACTGGCCGCCAGCGGCGCCACGCGACGGCGGTTCTTCCGCGAGGCGAAGGCCGCCGCGGCGGTCGTCCACGACCACGTCGTCGCCATCCACGCCGTCGACACCGACCCGAAAAGCGGCTTGCCTTACCTCGTGATGCCCTGTATCGACGGCCGGTCGCTCCAGGATCGGATCGACCGCGACGGCCCGTTGCGCCCCGAGGAAGTCCTACGCATCGGCATGCAGACCGCCCTGGGGCTGGCCGCGGCGCACGCCCAGGGACTGGTCCACCGCGACATCAAGCCGTCGAACATCCTGCTGGAAAACGGCGTCGAGCGGGTGAAGATCACCGACTTCGGCCTGGCCCGCGCCATCGACGACGGCAGCCAGTCGCAGAGCGGCGTGGTGGCCGGGACCCCACAATACATGTCCCCCGAGCAGGCACGCGGCGACTCGGTCGACCACCGGGCCGACCTGTTCAGCCTCGGCAGCCTGCTCTATGCCATGTGTGCCGGACATTCGCCCTTCCGTGCCAGGACCACGATGGGCGTGCTCCGTCGGGTCTGCGACGAGTCGCCGCGCCCGCTGTTCGAGATCAATCCCGAAGTGCCCGAGGCCCTGGAACAGGTCGTCGAGCGACTCCACGCCAAGGACCCCGCCATGCGCTACCAGTCCGCCTCCGAGGTCGCCGACGTGCTCGGCCGGCAGCTCGCCATCCTCCAGCGGCCGGGCGCCCGTCCGGTCCGACGCGCACCCGCCGCGGATACCCACCCCGTCGCGAAGGTGCAACCGGAGATCAAGAAATCGGAGCCCGTCGACGAATGGGTGTCCGCCAGGCCGCGCCGTCGATTCCGAACGCTCGCCGCGGCATTCCTCGACGTGCCGCCCGAGCTGTTTGGCACGCTCGACCCGCGCCGTCGATTCCGAACGCTCGCCGCGGCAGCCCTGCTCGTCCTGCTCGGCTTGGGGGCGGCCGTCGCGTGCGCTCGGTTGGCGTCTCGGGAGGAGGTGCCTCATTACGCCGCCTACCGGCCATCCGCTGGGTTCGCATCCCCCCCGAAGCCGGCTCCGCCCCCCGAAGGTCAAGGAGGTCGGCCCGCGAGCGTGATCATCACAAACCGGGACGATGCCCGGACCATCGTCGGCTCGGGAAAGCCGGCGACGAAGTCGTGGGATCTCGCCGACTTCCTATCCGTCGAGATCCGGCAACCGTTCCGAACGTCGGTGACCCGGGCCGACCGCTTTGCCGTGAGCGTCACGACCGACGACAACGTACTCGACCACGTCGTGGTCGCCAGGGAGGGCTCGCGCCTCCGCGTCCGGCTCGAGGATGGCCTGAGCTACCGGCTGAGCGGCAAGGACCCGCTCAAGCTGGCGATCACAATGCCCCTCCTGGAGGAGATCGACGTCGGCGGGGCCGGCAAGGCGACGATCCAGGGCTTCGCATCGGATCGGCCCTTCCTCGCCCACCTGAGCGGGGCGAGTACCCTGGAGGGATCGATCCGTGCCGGGGATGTCGACTTCGACATCAGTGGGGCCAGCACGCTGAAGCTCGGCGGATCGGGGCGCACCGCCAAGCTGCTGGCCAGCGGAGCCAGCCATTTCAAGTTGACCGACTGGCAGGTGAATGGGGAGAAACTCACGATCGACGTCAGCGGTGCCAGCTCGGCGCGGTTCCGCGGCTCGGCGCAAACCGCCGTGCTCAAGGCCGAGGGCGCCAGCCAGCTTCATCTGGCCGACTTGGCCCTTGAGGCCGCCGACGTGTCGCTCTCCGGTGCGTCGCATGCCGAGTTGCAGGTCAAGAGCTTGCTGAGCTACGACGTCAGCTCCGCATCGCATCTGTCGTATCGCGGCGAGCCGACGGTCAGCAAGGCGAGCAAGACCGGTGCGTCCTCGGTCTCGCACAAGAAATGAGGGACGCTGCGCCCCTCGGGGGCGAGTGCGCCCCCCATCGTGCGGTTCAGGCCCGCTGGATCACCGGCTTGAGCAACCGAGCGGTGCCGATCCCGTACAGCACGATCAAGATGCTGTAGACGCACGGGCAGAACCGATCGGTCGGCGAGCTGAAGGTGATCAGGAACCCGAGCACGCAGAAGGCCAGGGAGAACAACAGGCCGGCGGTGAGCGCCCATCGCAGGATAACGATCATCGATCCGCTCCTTCCTGAAGCGAGTGACGGTGATTTCTGCCCGGCGTCCATGCCGAGCCGGCCTTCTTCTATGACCAAAGCCGGCCGACGTGTGCCACATTTTTTTCGGGTGGCGAGTGGCAGGTGACGGGATGAGAGCTCCCACCCAGCGATTCTGAGCCTACTCGCCACCCCGAGCCGGGGATCATCTCCGACGATTTTGCCTGGATCGCCCAGATTGCCACGATTCGGGTCGCTGATTTTCGAGAGAACCGGCATTTCGGGAATGATCGGATCCCACTCCGCTTTCATCGGCATCCCTGGGACGATGGGTGATCTTTACCAGATCCGGACGCGACGGTCGGGCGGGAGCCAGAGCTTGTCCCCTTCCTTGACGCCGAATGCGGCGTAGAACTCGGAGAGGTTACGGACGACGCCGTTGCAGCGGAACTCGGTCGGGGAGTGGGGATCGGTGGCCAGCCGTCGCGCCAGTTCGGCGTCGCGATACTTGGATCGCCAGGCCTGGGCCCAGCCGATGAAGAATCGCTGGTCGCCGGTCCAGGAGTCGATGACCGGGGCGTCGGCCCCCTTGAGCGAGATCTTGTAGGCCTTGAAGGCGATCGTCAGGCCGCCCAGGTCGCCGATGTTCTCCCCGATCGTGAGCGCCCCGTTGACGTGCTGGCCGGGGAGCTGGGCGGGCGAGAAGCCGTTGTACTGCTCGATCAGCATCCCCGCGCGCTTGTCGAATTCCATGCGATCGGCCTCGGTCCACCAGTTCTTCATGTTGCCGTCGCCGTCGAATTTCGACCCCTGGTCGTCGAAGCCGTGGCCGATCTCGTGGCCGATGACCGCCCCGATGGCCCCGTAATTCACCGCGTCGTCGGCGTTCCGGTCGAAGAAGGGGGGCTGGAGGATCGCGGCCGGGAACACGATCTCGTTGAACATGGGGTTGTAATAGGCGTTGATCGTCTGCGGGGTCATCCCCCACTCGGACCGGTCCACCGGCTTGCCCAGCTTGGCCAGGTTGCGATCGTGCTCGAAGGCGTCGGCGCGGCGGACGTTGCCCAGCAGGTCATCGCGGCGGACCTCCAGCTTCGTGTAATCGCGCCACTTGTCGGGATAGCCGATCTTGGGGGTGAACTTGGCGAGCTTCTCCAGCGCCTTTTTCTTGGTCTCGGGGCTCATCCAGGCGAGGCCCTGAATATCCTCTCGATAGGCTTCGATCAGGTTCTTGACGAGGACCTGCATCCGGGCCTTGGCCTCGGGGGGGAAGTGGCGCGCGACGTACAGCTTGCCGGCCGCCTCGCCCAACGCCCCCTCGACCAGCGTGACGCCCCGCTTCCATCGCGGCGGGAGCTCGGTGGCGCCGGTGAGCTTCCGCGCGAACGCGAAGTTCTCGTCAACCATCGCCTTGTTCAGGTACGGCGCCGCGGAATCGATGACGTGCCAGGCCAGCCAGGTCTTCCACTGATCCAGCGGGACCTCGTGGTAGGCCTTGGCCATGGCCCCGAGGTAGTCCGGCTGCCGGACGATCAGCTCCGAGATCCCCTTGGCCCCCGTGCCGTCGAAGTAGCTCGACCAGTCGAATCCGGGGGTCAGGGTGCCGAGGTCCGCGCGATCCTTCTTGTTGTAGCTGAGGGTCTGGTCCCGGCTCTTGACGCGATCCCAGTGATGCTTGGCGAGCCGGGTCTCCAGCTCCATGACCTGGGCGGCCGCCTTGGCCGGCTCGGGCCGCCCGGCCAGGGCGAAGGTCCGCTCGACGTGCTCGACGAAGGCGTCCCGGATGAGCTTGAACTTCGGGTCTCGGTAATACGACTCGTCCGGCAGGCTGAGCCCGCCCTGGGAGAGATAGACGATTTCCCGGTCCGACCGCTTGGCGTCCGGGGCCACGAACAGCCGGAACATCCCGCCGACGCCCTGTCGCTGGAGTTCGGCCACGATGCGGAGGAATCCCGCCTTGTCCTTGATGGCATCGATCCGGGCGAGTTCGTCGTGGATCGGCTTGAGGCCCTGCTCCTCGACCTTCTTCTCGTCCATGAACCCGGTGTAGAGATCGCCGATCTTCCGGGCCTCGGAGTCGGACGACGCGCCCTCCTGGCGAGCCGCCTCCTCGATGATCGCCCGGAGGTCGGCCAGCGCCTTGTCGCGGAGCTCCATGAAGGTGCCGAAGTAGCCGTACTCGGCCGGGATCTTGGCCTCGGCGATCCAGCCGCCGTTGACGTGGCGGAACAGGTCATCCTGGGGCCTCGCCTTCTCATCGAAGCCCGATTTCCCGATGCCCGAGCGCACGGTCCGGTCCTCCGCGCCCGCGCGCGGGCCGGATCCCCACAAGACGACGCCCAGGCTCGATGCCAGCAGTGTCAGACCCAATGCCTTGCCGATCTGCGATCTCATGCGTGCTATTCCCTCTTTGATGCGGCCTCTCGCGGCGGGATCGTCCTTCCCTCGGACCGAAACACCACCGGAATTCCTTCCATCGTGAGGCTCCGATTCGGATGGCACAAGGGCAAAGAGGCCGTCGTTATCCGTCGAGCCGGGAAATCGGGACAGTCGTCGCGCGCCACGATGGCCTCGCCGGCGGGCTGCGTCGGAGCTCTCGAACTGTCAACCTGCCGATGGGGTGCTTTGGGACGATCCCGAGTTTCACCTCCACGAGGTCGCCGGATTCCCGGCATCAGCACCCCGATCTCTCCCGGGCCGACGCGGGCTCGCGAGGAATCTTCGTGCCGACCGCTTGACACCCACTTCGCGCCGACTTATCCTGAACTCAGACAAAACGACTGAAGATTCAGACAGAATGACTGCGATTGGGTTGGTGCTCGGAGAGCACGTTGCGAAGAGGGGGGCCATGGCACGTCCGGCGCAGGACATCACGGAGTCGGAGCTGGCGGTCTTGCGAATCCTATGGGATCGCGGGCCGTCGACGATCCGGCAGTTGACGGAGGTAATGCATCCCCGGGTGGGCACGGCCCAGTACGCCACGGTGCAGAAGCTCCTGGATCGGATGGAGGCCAAGGGATACGTGCGGCGCGACCGGACGTTATTCGTCCACGTCTTTTCGGCGGTGCTGGACCGGGACGAGCTGATCGGCCGCCGGCTCCGATCGCTGGCCGAGACCTTGTGCGACGGCTCGCTCACGCCGCTGTTGACGCATCTCGCACGGGCCAAGGACCTGACCGACGAGGAGCGCCTGGCACTGCGAACCATCATCGACTCGGATTAGTCATTGGTCATTGGTCATTGGTCATTGGTCATTGGTCATTGGTCATTGGTCATTGGTCATTGGTCATTGGT
>JBKQHM010000513.1:0-7725 GCA_052148775.1 Isosphaeraceae bacterium
GTACGCCGGCGCCGCGCTGATCCGGACTGAGGCGCTGACGCTCACGGCGCTGGGTGCCTATGCCGAGCTCAACCATCACCCGTCGCTCTTCATCTACGCGGTGCTCGACTACCCGCTCGGCGGCCCCGCGTTCTTCTTCGTCACCGGCCTGGCGGCGGGGTTCGGGTACAACCGCAGCCTCGTCGTTCCGCCGGTCGATCGCGTGGCGGAATTCCCGCTGGTGCAGGCGGCGACATCGGGCAAGGCACCCCCGGCCGACACGAATGCTCTCAGCTCGGAACTCTCCAACCTGGAGCGGTATGTTCTACCCGAGGTGGGCGAGATGTTCCTCGCGGTCGGCGTGAAGTTCACGTCGTTCAAGATGATCGACTCATTCGTGCTGCTGGCCGTCGCCTTCGGCAACGAGCTCGAGATCGACGTGCTCGGGCTGTCGACCGTCGTGGTGCCGACGCCGATCCCGAACGGGAACCCGGTAACGCCGCTGGCCGTGATCCAGCTCGCGCTCAAGGCCAGCTTCATCCCGGCGCACGGGTTCCTGGGGATCTCGGCGCAGCTCACCTCGGCGTCGTTCATCTTCTCGCGCGACTGCCACCTGACGGGCGGGTTCGCCTTTCACACCTGGTTCGCCAGGGACCAGCATACGGGCGAGGACCACACGGGCGATTTCGTCCTCACCGTCGGCGGTTACCACCCCGACTACAAGGCCCCGGCGCACTACCCGACGGTCCCCCGACTTGGGCTCAACTGGCAGGTCACCCCGCACCTCGGCATCAAGGGCGATGCCTACTTCGCCCTCTGCCCCACGGCCCTGATGGCCGGCGCCCACCTCCAGGTCCTCTGGCAGGATGGAAGCCTGCGGGCCTGGTTCAACTCCGGGGCCGACTTCATCGTCTCGTGGCAGCCGTACCATTACGACGCGCGGATGCACGTCGACGTCGGGGCGTCGTACACCTTCTGGTTCTTCGGCACCCAGCACATCACCATCGACGTGGGGGCCGAGCTGCACCTGTGGGGTCCCGACTTCAGCGGCACGGCGCACGTCAACCTGGAGATCATCGCCTTCGACCTCACCTTCGGCGCGGCGACCACGCCGGAGGCCATGGCACTCACATGGGGAGAGTTCGAGAAAGCGTTCCTGCCGCCACGTCGGGGCTCAACGACCGAGTACGACGTCTGCACCGTCGCCGTCGAGTCGGGGTTGCTACAAAAGGTAGTAGAAAGCCAGAGCACCGAGTTCACGCATCTCGGCGCCCTCAACCCCAAGGACCTGACGATCGCGATCGCCTCCGTGATCCCGCTCACGAAAGCGTCGAGTGCGGGTAGCGATTACCAGAACCTCGTGCTGCTGGAGGCCTCGCCAGTGCCGTTCGGGGTCCCATCGATGCACATTGGCACTGGCCAGGTTCAGAGCACAATGACCATCTCGATCAATAGACTCACTGACCAAGAGTGCGCGTTCGTCACCGGTGAATTTCATTGCGAAGCGATCACGAAAAACTTGCCAGCCGCCCTCTGGGACGACTCGTTCGCTACGAAGAGTAACCTCGATAGACTGAACAGCAAGAGCCTGATCGAGAAACTGGTCGTCGGCTTCAGGATCACACCGAAAGACTCCACGCTCCCCAGGATCGCTCAGACCGTCTCGCCGGACTCGTGCCCCGAGGAGCCCCCGCGTGAATGCCAACTTGGCACGGGCGAGACCATCCCTGCTGCACGTGCCTCGAGTGGCACGACACTGACGAACGACGTCCGAGAAACACTGACGAACCCGTCGACGTGCGAGCGCCGTCTGCGCGTCTTGAAAGCCCTGGGATTCCGGGACGATGCCTTCGTCCTGGAGAGACGATCCGCGGAGGATTTGGCCGGTGGTCTCCTGGTTCCGAGAACGAGCCCATGAGGTCGAACCGTCCCGGGAGGGCGGAGGGGAGCCATGGCGAACGGCGATGAGGGCAGCGATACCGGTCGGTCCGTGACGTTCTACGACGGGCACCGGCCCGGGCTTGCCCCCGGGGAGTACAGGCTCTCGGTCACGCAATGCATCAAGATCGACGGTGAGAAGGGGTCGGACACGACCTACTCCGCCGAGTACCGGTTCGCCGTGCAAGGCCAGCGACTGGCCCTGCAACCCTCGGACATCGTCGCGGTCTACCCGCCCGAGGGCAGCGCCGGCGATCACGGCGAGGTGCTGCCGCACATCGTCCTCCGCCGGAGCACACTCCCCTGGGAGCGCGACCCCCGCGCAGGCAATCCGCCCTCCACCGGAGAATCCGGCGGCGAGTCACCTCCTCCCTGGCTGGCGCTCCTCGTTTTCGATGAGAGCGAGAAGCCAGCCCTGCTCACCGCGACGAGTCAGAACGGTGGGACAACTGCCGCGGGGCAACAGCCAGAGGCGCACTCCATATCCCTGAGCAAAGATGTCTTCATGAAGCTCCTACCGGCGAATCTCGACGACCTGAGATACCTGGCTCACGTCCGCGAGTTCACCGATGGCCAGGGCGTCAAGCAAACCGTCAGCGTGGTCATCGGAAACCGAGTGCCCGTCTCCGGCGGGACCACGACGGTCCATCTGGTCTCCGTCGAGGGCCGTTACGATCCGGAAAATATGAAGTTGATCGAACCGTCGAATGGAAAAGACGTTCCGCTCACGAGTTTCAAGAGCTGGACTTTCACCTGCCCGCCAGAGCCGGGCGATTTCGCGACGCTCGTCGGAAAGCTCGACCTTCAGCCGGCTGTGCTGCCCTTGCCATCCCGCGAGAACGCCGCGGACGATTCGACGCGGGATGACGTCAAACCCTGGCTCGCGCACGGAGCCGTGCCCCTGCCGCACGAGTTCCGGCGCGGCGGCACGACGGTCTCGTGGTATCGGGGCCCACTGGCCCCGGGCGTTTCCAACGAGTCGTCGGCTAACCGGGTCCGCTCCGCCGACGCCTTGCTCCGCTACGACAGCTCGACCGGGCTCTTCGACGTCTCGTACGCGGCAGCCTGGGAACTGGGCCGGCTGCTCACGCTGCGGAGCAAGGCCGCGTCGGTCGCACTCTTCCTCTGGAGGCGTGGCTGTGCCCAGCAGTGGCACCGGATTAACCAGGCGGCGAATGGTCCGGCCCTTCCCGGCAACAAGTCGGCAAACGGGGACTGCGATCCCCCTCCTGAGGTGAAACGCTGGTTCGAAAGCCTCCGGAACCTGGCCGACATCCCGCTCAACTACCTCGTTCCGGACGAACGCTTGCTGCCGATCGAGTCGATCCGGTTCTACCACATCGACGAGTTCTGGGTCTCCTGCCTTCTCGACGGCGCCGCGAGTATCGGCCGCGTGAGCGACGCAGAGATGAATCGGGAGCGACCCTTGGACACGCTTATCGGGTCGGGTCAGAAGGATCGGTCGGCGATCTTGATCCGCTCGTCGGTGGTATCCGGCTGGCCCGGTCTACAGGTCGACGCCACGGCCGCCAACGTCTCGTGCAAGCGGCTCCGCTTCGACCGCATCGCACCAGGCGTCCTGCTCGGGATCTTCGAGGGTGTGTTCGACCGTGTGAAGATCCACCTCCCTCCGGAGCAGATGCACTTCGGATTCGATGCTTACAAGGAAAAACCGAAGGCGGGCGAGGTGTTCAGCGCCGCAACGTGGGCGGGAAAACTCCATCCAAGCTCTCCGTCACCTGCCTGGCTTGCGTCTAGGTTGCTTGCGAAGGTCCCGAGCGTCACCTTCGTTGCTCGCAAGGGGTCATGACACGCACGTGTCATTCACGACCGAAACGCGCTGCGGCTCACGACTTGTCCGTGATGGGGTGCGGATTGCTGTAAACCGTAGCACGGGCCCTCGACGCCCCCTTTGCATGCACTGACCACCCACTACTCGAAATTCTGCGCTTTTCCCGCTCAACCCGGGATACGATGATCGGAGGCGCGACAGTACCTCGCACGGGGATGAGACGAACTCGGGTGCGCCGGGCGCACCGGCATCCGGTCCTGGGGAGATCGCGAGCATGGCGTATCTGGCATCGGGCTCCGTGATCCGGCAGATCGGCTCGCTCTTCGACGGCGGCTCCGTCGCCGGCTTGTCCGATCGCCATCTCCTCGATCGGTTCGTCGCGCGCCGCGACCACGCCGCCGAGGCCGCCTTCGCCGCGCTGGTGGCCCGCCACGGGCAGATGGTCCTGGGCGTCTGCCGCCAGCATCTGGGCGACCGGCACCATGCCGAGGATGCCTTCCAGGCGGTCTTCCTCGTCCTGGCCCGCAAGGCCGCCTCGATCCGCGATCCCGACCTGCTGGGCAACTGGTTATATGGGGTGGCCCTCCGCACCGCCCGCAAGGCCAAGGCCCGGGGCACCCGCCGGCGGCGCCTTGAGGAGGGCGTTGCCATGAACGGCCCGAACACCACCGAGGGGACGCCCGGGGCGGTCGAGCCCTCGGTCCCGCCGGCCGACCGGCCGGCGATCGACCGCGAGCCGTCCCAGGCCCTCCACGACGAGATCGGCCGCCTGCCGGAGACCTTCCGCCTGCCGTTGGTCCTCTGCGACTTCGAGGGGCTCACGCTCGACGAGGCGGCGCGACGGCTTTGCTGTCCGGCGGGGACGATCGGCAGCCGCCTCGCCCGGGCGCGGGATAAACTCCGACGTAGCCTAACCCGCCGCCGAGTGGTCCTGCCCGCCGCACTGGCCACGGCACTGAGACCCCGGGCCGCCTCGGCATCGGTCTCATCCCCCCTGTACGTCATCACGACCCGGGCCGCGATCCACTTCGCGGCCGGACAGGCCACTTCGCTCCCGGCGACGGCCCTGGCCCAGAAGGTGCTGAGATCCATGCTTTTCCACAAGTTGAAGCTCAGAACGATCACCCTGCTGTTCGCCTCCGCCATCGCCACCGGAGCAGGGTATCTGACCCACGCCCTGGCCATGAACGACGAACCCCGAAATCCGCCCGCCATCTCTCAACTTCAGATCACCGCCCCGAACCCGGCCCCGGGCCGGATGTTCGTGACCGGCCGCGTGCTCGACCCGTCGGGCCAGCCCGTGCCGAACGCGACGGTGATGGCCTATGCGTCGCTCAAATGGCCGGGACGCGGCGACCGGCTGACGGCGATGTCGCCGTCCGCGATCGGCCGGGCGGCGAGCGACGGCTCGGGCCGGTTCCGGCTGGATGCGTCCCGCACGACGTCGTCGCGGCAGTACCAGGTCGGCGCCGTCGCGATCGCGCCCGGCCACGGGGCCGGCTGGGTCGAGCTCGATCCCGATGCCGACCGGCCCACCGCCGACATCACCCTCCGGCCCGAGCAGATGATCCACGGGCGGCTGTTCGACGTCCAGGGCCGGCCCGCGCGGGGCGTCGCGGTCTCGGTTGAGAGCATGGGCACGGTCGTCACCGGCAGCCCGAACACGACCCTCGGCGACGCCGAAGGTCCCTACTTCTTCCAGGTCAAGCCGGGCGACCTGCCGGCCTGGCCCCGGCCGGCGACGTCCGACGCCGACGGCCGGTTCACGATCCGGGGCGCGGGGCGGGGCCTCCGGGTCGGCCTCGTCATCGACGACCCCCGGTTCGCCAGGCAGAGGACCCATGTCGACACCGACTCATCCTCCGAGTCCAAGACGGTGACGATGGCCGTGGAACCCGCGAGGATCATCACCGGGCGCGTGACGTATGCCGACACCGGCAAGGCCGCCCCCCATGCCCTGGTCGGCATCTTGATCCAGGGGGATGACGGGACCTCGACCTGGGCCGGCGACATCGAGACCGACGACCAGGGGCGGTTCCACTTCAATCCCGGGTCGGGCCCTCGCTACTGGTTCTCTGCCTTTCCTCCCGAGCGAGAGCCCTATCTGAACGTGCAGCAGAAGCTGGAATGGCCCAAGGGGGCGATCGAGCATTCCGTGAACCTGGCGCTGACCCGCGGCGTGCTCGTCCGCGGCCGGGTCACCGATGAGGGGTCCGGCAAGCCCGTCGCGGGGGCGCGGATCGGCTATTACTCCAACCCGGATTTTGACTTGCAGTCGGGCGCCCGGAATTCCCGGGCAGTGACCGCGGCGGATGGGTCCTTCCAGTTCGGAGTCATGCCCGGCCCGGGCTATCTCACCGTCCTGGGGCCCGGCGAGGACTACGTGCTCCGGGAGATTGGCCAGCGCATGGCACTCGCCGGTCAGCCGGGCGGGCGCCGGATCTTTGCCCACGCCTTCCACCACCTGACCTTGAAGCCGGGCAGCCCGGACCAGGACGTCGCCATCACCCTCCGGCCCACCCCCGCCGTGAAGGGCCGGGTCGTCGGACCGGACGGCCAGCCCGTCCGGAACGCCCAGGTGATCGGCCGCGTCATCCTCCAGCCGACCTGGATCGCCTTCCTCTTCTGGACGGGGTCTTATCGCGACGCGGTGCGGGATGGATCCTTCGCGGTCCACGGCCTGCCCGCCGACGCCGAGGTCCCCATCTACTTCCTGGACGCCAAGCACAGCCTCGGGGCGACCGCGATGCTCTCGGGCCGGTCGGCGACGGACGGATCGATCAACGTCCGGCTCCAGCCCTGCGGCGCGGCCCGGGCCCGGCTGGTCGACCCCGACGGCAAGCCGGTCCCCCGATCGCGCGACGCCTACGGGTCTCACATGACCATGATGGTCGTGACCCCGGGACCGATCCGCGGGAGCCAGGATCCGGCCGACCAAGGCTGCCTGGCGGCCGATCAGGACTTCGTCGCCGAATTCGACCCGATCCATTACCCGAAGGGCCTGGTCTCCGATGCCAGGGGACAGCTCGCCCTCCCGGCGTTGATCCCGGGCGCCACGTACCGCATCTACGACGCTTCGATGAGCGATGGGGCCAATCCCCGGCTCCGCAAGGAGTTCACCGTCAAGCCCGGCGAGACCCTCGACCTGGGCGATATCCTCATCGAGAAGCCGCGATCCTGAGAGGAATCCTCTTCCCTGGCGCCCAACCGATCGCCGCCGCCGTGCGCAACCTCGACGACGACGTCGGCCGCGGCGCCTGGGACATCGAGCGAGCGTGCAACCGCATGGATCGCTCCCTCGATTGCAACGGCATGGGCGGCGTGCTCATGGCCGCGATCGGCGCCATCGACACCGCCCTCTGCGACATGGTCGGCAAGACGCTCGGGGTGCCTGCCTACGACTCGGGCTTCAGCCGGTCCAGGCGAAGTTCCTCGAGGGACTGGGCCTTGAGGAGATCGATCTGGAGTCGGGCCAGCCCTTCCGACGATAACGCCTCGACCTGTTGCTTGACTTCGGGAGTCAACGGGCCGAACTTGAATTCCATTTGTCGCAGGGCCGACCGCCGTTCGCCCTGCTCGATGCCGCGCTCGATACCGCGCTCGATGCCGCGCTCGATACCGCGCTCGATACCGCGCTCGATACCGCGCTGAATCCCGTCTTCGATTCCGCGTTCGTAGGTGGTCTTCATGAGGGGCTCGACCTCGCGATATGCCTCGGCATGCAGCAACGCTTGCAGCCGCTCCTTCTGCGCCTCGTCCAGGTCGGCGTAGGCCTCCAGGCACTCGGCCAGGAGGAACCGCCGATAGTCATTCTCCCCCGATCCGGCGATCCGTTTCAACCCCTCGGCGTACAGCTCCGCCCCCCGACCTTCCGGGACCCGCATCAGGGCGCTGAGTGCCACCCCCAGCAGATTCTCGCCGGTCGCGTAGGTCTGGCCATCGAGCTTCGGCAGTCCGACGTAGGCGTAGTCGAAGCGGACGACGCGATGTTCCCAGAAGTGCTCCTCGTAGGCGTC
>JBKQHM010000514.1:0-3276 GCA_052148775.1 Isosphaeraceae bacterium
GCGACTGGCAAAAGCTGGATAAGAAAGCTCTCAACCCGTCGCAAATCGCCCTCGCGCGGGATGCCTATGACGACTGCATCGTCTCTCTGGACCGGGAGCTTGGGCGATTGATCGACGAGTTGGGGCGGCGGGGCATCCTCGATCAGACCTTATTGATCCTCACGGCGGACCATGGCGAGCAATTCGGCGAACACGGCGGGTACGGCCACGGATTGAGCCTCTATGAGCCGGAGATCCACGTCCCACTGCTGATCGCGTTTCCCGACCGAGTGCCCGCCGGGCTGGTTGTTCGTGAGGATGTCAGTCTGCGCGACGTAGCATCCACGGTCGTTGATCTCCTCGGCTGGAAGAGCGACTCTCCCTTTCCCGGCGCGTCGCTCGCCGGTGCCTGGAAGTCCCAGGGTAGTGGCGATCCCATCGCGCTGTCCCCGCCATTCTCCGAGCTCGATCCCGCCGCCGCGGAAGTGGCCGACCCGCTACAGTCCGATGCCTCTCACGGACCGATGACCTCGATTCTCGCCGATGGGAAGGTTTATATTCGTCACGGGGATGGGGGCGAGGAACTGTACGATCTCGACGTCGATCCCGAGGAATCCCACAACCTCAGCGGTACGGAAGAAGCCAAGCCCGTCCTCGAGCAGTGCCGCCGGATTTTCGATCAACTCGATGCCGATACCTGATGTCAAACCAACCTTCAGGGTCAACTGACCACCTCCGGTCCCATGATGGGCTCAACCCGCTCGATCGCGCCGCACAACGTTGAGGCGGTCTCTCCGAGCGACGAATGTTGTGGGGAGTCAAGGAACTCCTCCGACCTGCCATGAGAGAATCTTTCCGATTCTCGAAACTCATCGACGGCAGGATGGGCTATCATCTTAAGGAGGGGCCGCTTGGGTTCGTCTCGCTGAGATCGGCGGACTCCCCGACCGTTCGACGAGAGAGTCATCGTCGCGCCGGAGTGATCGCAAGATGTTCCTGCCCAAGAGATCGATACCCTGCCCTCGATGCTGTCTTTCCCTCCTGGTCGGAGTGTCGCTCGGGATGGCCTCCGCCGCGGAGTTGGCCGAGTCGCCAAACTATCACAAGGACGTCGCGCCGATCTTGCAGAAGAATTGCCAGGAGTGTCACCGGCCCGGTCAGGTCGCGCCGTTCTCGCTCCTCGACTATGCGCAGGCGCAGAAGCGTGCCCAGGATATCGCCGCGGTGACCGAGGAGCGAGAGATGCCCCCCTGGCATGCCTCGACGACCGAGGGCGGCCCGTTTCGCGGTGCGCGTGTGCTGACCGATCGGGAGTTGAAGACGCTCGCGGATTGGGCCGACGCGGGATGTCCTGAGGGCAATCCGAAGGACGCCCCACCGCCTCGGGAGTGGAGTTCCGACTGGACGCTGGGGCCGCCCGACCTGGTCCTCAAGATGTCGGAGTCTTACAAGCTGGATGCCTCTGGGGCGGATGAGTATCGCGTCGTGGTCCTTCCGTCCGGCTTGATGCAAGGGCGATGGATCGCCGCGGCGGATTTCAAACCGGGGAACATGAAGGTTGTCCACCACATCCTCGCGGCCTACGACGTTTCGGGCAACGCGAGCAAGCTGGATGCGGCCGAGCCGGGGCCGGGTTATGCGACTTCGGGGGGCGGGTATGGCCGGCTGCCCAGCGGCTTGCCGTTCTTCCCCGCCGGTCAGCTCTGGGGCTGGGCCCCGGGCCGGACGAACCGATGGTCGCCCGAGGGCACGGCGCGGGCGTTGCCGGCCGGCGCGGATGTGCTCCTCCAGATCCACTATCACAAGAGTGGCAAGCCCGAGACCGACGCCACCGCGATCGGCCTGTATTTCGCCAGGGGGCCCGTGGACAAACAAATCCGATCCGGCGTGGTCCTCCCCGCTCGCGCGGGTTTCCTGGGCAGGCCCGAACTGAAGATCCCCCCTGGGGATGCGAATCATGAGGTGACGGGCAGCCTGACGATCCGCCAAGATTCCCACTTGCTGGCCGTCTTCCCCCACATGCACTGGCTCGGCAAGGACTTCCGGCTTCGCGCCGTCCGGCCCGACGGCTCCAAGCAGGCGCTGATCCGGATCGACGACTGGGACTTCAACTGGCAGAACCCCTACGAGTTCGTGACGCCCGTGGCGCTGCCCAGGGGTACCCGGGTCGAGATGCTGGCCCACTTCAATAATTCCGTCGGCAACCCGCGTAACCCCAGCAATCCGCCGGTCGAGGTGCATTGGGGTGAGCAGACGACGGACGAGATGTGCATCGGCTTCCTGCAACTCACCCGGGACGATGAACACCTGGGGAATCGGCCGCCGGACACGGTCCGTCTCCCGATCCGGCCCGCCGCGAAGAACGCAGTGAACGAAAAGAAGTCCCCCGGGAAGGCGAAGCGGTAAATTCGGTTTTCCCTCCGACTTGATCGACACGACCGGTGGACCCTCGATGTGATCCTCGGCCCCTACGCCGGTCCGTCGTGACGTCATCCGGCGTCGGGCGCCCGGTAGGACCGCTGGAAGAACGCATAGGCCGGCACCCCGAGCACGATGATCCCCAGCCCGACCAGCGACGGGACCCGGGTCTTGACGTCCACGAGCATATTGCCGAGCAAGAGCAGCGCGGCGGCGACATAGAGCAGGGGGGTCAGCGGGTATCCGAGCGTGCGATAGGGCCGCGGCAGGTCCGGCCGTCGCACGCGGAGCACGAACACGCTGGCGATCGCCAGCATGTAAAAGATGTTCGCCCCGAAGATGACGTAGGTATAGAGCAGGTCATAGAGCGGCGTCTCGTTGAGCTTCTTCCACGCGGCGAGGGTCCATTCGGGGAGGGCCTGGTTGGTCTCGGACGGGGGGACCATGACCAGCAACGTGCCGGCGATCGTCAGGAGGATGGCCCAGGTCCCCTGGGCGATGATGGCGTTGGCCGGCGTCTGGAACCTCGGACTGACGCGGCAGAGGCCGGCCGGGAAGAGCCCGTCTCGGGCCATGGCGAAATAGGCACGCGGCCCGGAGAGTGCATTGCCGTTGAGTGAGATGAAGGTCGAGATCATCACGAGGATCGAGATGGCCACGACGCCGGGCCGACCGAGTAGGTGCTCGCAATAGACGGCGGCCGTGACCTGGTCGAAGTCCGCGGAGTCCTTGGCCGCCTTGCGGATTTCATCCATGGGGATGACATAGTGATAGGCCAGCGTCATCCCCAGGTAAACGGCGATCAGGACGGCCATCCCCAGGATCAAGGCACGAGGGATGTTCCGCCCCGGGTCGCGGATCTCCTCGGCGAGTGGGGTG
>JBKQHM010000515.1:0-6988 GCA_052148775.1 Isosphaeraceae bacterium
GGGTCTCCAGGTTGGGCCCGACCACCGCAACGTAGACACCGCGATGCGCGACAATGTTCTGCTCAAGTGCGACTTTCAGCGCCAGATTTTGAAGCTCGCGATCGTAAGGCTCGATCAGGTCGGGAAATCGGGGACCGAGTCGATCGTCGTTGGGGCCAATAAGAGGATTCTGCCCCATCATGTTGATGTGGTCCTCGATGACGACCAGGTCCGCCTTCTCGTAGAGCGGATTCAGCCCGCCCCCGGCATTCGAGACGATCAGGAGCTGGCAGCCCAGTTCCTTCATCACCCGGATCGGGAAGGTGACCTGCCAGGGCGAATAGCCCTCATAGAGGTGGAACCGCCCCTCCATCGCCATGACCGAATGACCGGCCAGCCGGCCGCAAACCAGTTGGCCCTTGTGGCTTTCGACCGTCGATTTGGGGAAGTAGGGGATCTCGGAGTAGTGGATCGTGGCCTCGGCCTCGATCTCGCGAGCCAGTGCGCCCAGGCCCGTGCCGAGGACGATGCCGACCCGAGGCTCGCCGGACCATTGAGCACGGATCGCCCGCGAGGCCGCCTGGACGTGCTCCCATTCGTGATGCGTCATATGACTCCGACCAGTAAGAATCTCATCTTTAGAGCGCTGAACGCATGGATTGCCGACGGCTCATACGAGCCCGACGCGTCCGCGAGTGGATCGATGACCCCCGCCGGAATTCACTCGCTGGCGCGTCGGGCTCGAATCGAAACGTCAGGCTGGAAAGCCGGACCTACTCTGCAACGGACACCGAAGCCGGCGATGAGATCCGGGGATACCGGCCTGCTCGCTCGTTCGCCAGATCGACGGGGCCGGGCCGAATCGGTGCGGGAGGCCCGCTCGACTCATCCGCGTCGGCGGGACGAGCGGAGGCTTGTCCGACCGCCGGGCGGTTGGACATCACGTCGATCGGAAACCGGCCCCTCAAACCCGGAACCCGAATCGGCGCAACAGGCGTTCGAATCGCGGATCTCGGCGGAGGGCCTTCAAGTCCGGGTCGCGACGCAAGCGATTGGGGTAATCGTAGCCGAGTTCGAGGGCCCTCTGGATCGCGAAGAACCCCGGATCGATCATGCCCAGGACCGTATAGCTGCAAGCCAGGTTATACCAGGCGATGGCGTCGTCGGGAGTCAGTCGGACCAGCCGCCGATCCAGTTGAAGCGCCCGCGCATATTGGCCGTTGAGGGCCAGATTGGTCGCCTGGACCCGTAAGGCATCGACGAAATAAGGGTCCCGATCCAGGAGCCGGCCCAAGAACTCGATCTCGAAATCCAACTGGCTCTGCTCGCGCAATCGCCGAGTCGAGGTCTCAGAAGACGGGCGATCCGACGACGGTTCGCCCGGACGATCCACAGGTGCGGCCATCGCAGCGTGACCCTCCCGGCCAGAGTTGCAACACCCTCCTCGCCGGGCCCTGGAGGGAACCGGCCGGAAGGCGGCTGTTGCCATCTCGAATCGATGCTCGCGGGTTCTCTTGAGGCGAGGTCGAACGATTAATTTCCGTAAAGTCTAGCCACCTCAGCACTTCAGGATGATTTCTCGCCGAAAACATCCGGCAAACCGGCACTCCACCTCCGTGCGAAAGCCAGTCCGATCAAGGATATCCGGAATGAGCCATGCCCGACAAGGTGTTAGAGCCTGGCCGGGAGGTTGTTGTGGCCGATTTCGTCGCGTGCTTTGTGAGCCATGAGTTCGGGACGCGACCTGGCGTGGTGCTCGCAGAGCACCTTACCATCGACTTCCCCATCATAGATGAATCGAGATCGGAAGGCCAGCGTCCGAGGACCTCCACGGCGGCATCGTCCCATTCCGGTGACAGGCTGAAAACAACAGGAGGCAAACCACGCGATCCATCGCACGGCCTGCCTCGCGCAATCAACCATTATTGCCGGAGCGACTCCCGATCGATCGAATCCGGAGCGGGGACGGTCGGGAGAGGGCGGATCGAGGGGCCTGATCAAAGATCCTCGAGGTCCTCATCTTCGTCTTCATCGAGTTCGTCGAGGTCTTCGTCGTCGTCGAAATCGTCATCCTCTTCGTCGATATCGATATCATCGATTTCGTCGTCAAGTTCTTCGTCGATCTCGTCGTCCTCGTCGTCCTCGAAATCCTCGTCGTCGAACTCGTCCTCCTCGTCTTCGAATTCTTCTCCTTCGACTTCCTCTTCGTCGTCGAGGGCATCATCTTCCAGGTCCCCCTCGTCGTCGGGATGTCGCCCGAACAGGGGAGGTGGAGAATCCAGCCATCTCTCCGACGCGTGGGCGGCGGCGGGAGCGGCGACCGTGTCGAGCAGTTCCAGACAGTCCAGCATTGAATCAGTCCTCAGACCAAGGGAGTCCATCGGGGAAGAGCCCCTGACCAACGCGCTGCGGAAGGCCGATTCGCCCCTTGGGTGAATCCGAACGATTCGAGGGCAAGGCCATAGTGGTAGTCAAACGGGGCTTCATTGTCAAGTATCGAAATCACGGGGATTCCAGCCGAACCGGGGCTCGTGTTCCCGGCGCGAGTTCATGCGATTGAAGTCGTGCAACTCGGAGACCTTCAGGTCGCTTGATAACCGAATTGGTCGGCATGCTCCCCCGGGGACCTTGAGAAGTCTCTGGGGGGCTCGGTCCATTCGGGGCGTTCGAGCCGCCGATCGGCCTGGCCGGGAGGTCTTCCCGGTGAGGATTGCGATCGATCGTGATGAGCCCGACGCGGATAACCAGCCTCCTTTCCTGTCATGATCTGTCCGGATAGTCGTTAAATAAGCCGCACGACCTGTCGGGTTGTGGCGGACCTAGCGATGGCTTCGAGGAGTCGGACGGTGTCGAGTGCCTGATCGGCCGGGCAGCAGAGCGGGTCGAGGTCTTGCAGGGCGGCGACGAAATTACCGTCGATCGTCCGTGTCGGCGGGGGCAAGGGGACGTCCCGCCGAGGGGAGTCCGGTCGTTCCTCCTCCAGGGACTGGTCGGTCGCGCGGAGCCGGCCGAGTTCACCGAAGTATTCCAGGACGAACAGGGCCCCGGGCGAAATGCCGGAGATGGCCAGCGTGGCGGGCGTGCCGTCGGCCAGGCGGATGGCGGCGGCGGTGACCAGGTCGATGTCCGGCTCGCGGCGGCTCTGGATCGCGCCGACATCGTGGGCGACCTGGCCGGAGGTCCAGAGCAGGGCGTCGACGAGGTGGTCGCCGGCGTCGGCAAGGATGCCTCCCCCGGCCGCCTTGGGATCGAAACGCCAGGCGCTCTCGGCCTGGCCGAGCGTGGTCAGCCAGGGCCGGGCCAGGGTCGCGGTCACCAGCCGCACCGGCCCGATCGCGCCGCCGGCCAGGAGTCGACGGGCCTCGATGAGGCTGGGGGCGAGCCGATATTGATGGCCGACGCCCACTTTAAGATTTCGCGCGCGCCAGGCCGACGATATCGGCGGCTTCCTGGACATTGGTTGACAGCGGCTTCTCGATGAACACGTGGCAGCCCGCCTGGAGGGCGTCCATGGCCAGCCGATAGTGGGACAGATGGGGGCTGAAGATGGCCAATGCGTCGGGGGCGCACTGCCGGAGCAACTCGCGATGGTCGCTGAAGGCCGGGACCGTCGCGGCCTGAGAGCCTCCGGTCGTGGCGGCGCGGTCGGCCAGCGAATGGGCCGCCGCCGGATCGGGGTCCGTGCAGCCGACGATGGCGACCCCCTCTTCGGCCAGGAGCCGATCGAGGTGGATCCGCGCGGCCGCACCGCACCCGGCAATCCCGATACGAAGCGCCAATGTCCCCATGGTCGCCTATCCACCTCCCTGACACCCGCATCCGGGCCACCGATCGGCCCGTCGCCGCACGACCCCACACGATCATTCCGCGCGCTTTCAGCGGCGGCTTCATCCCAGCAATATCAGAGCCTTACGTCAAGAGTCTATCCTGGCATGTCAAGCCCTTATTCTCGGATTTTTCGTCGTGTCGGAGGGTCATTGAATCGAGGGCGTGAGTCTTTCCTTGGCGTGGGATATGCAGACGGGGCTATTTCGGCGTAATCTTCTGGCCTGGATGTGGTTGCGTTTGCTATTCCATAATCTGCTGCGGATCGTCGCAAGACCGAAGGATTGACCGCGTTTCTGCCCTGACACGGTCGGTTCCTTCCCACACCAACCCGAAGCGTCAGCGAGGTTCGCCGCAAGTCCTTGCAGCCTGATGGGAAAGATCCTCGCTGACGCCTCGGGTTGGTATGGACGGTAGGCTGCGTACGACCGCGGAGCGGGCCTCTCGCGAGGCGTAGGAACGCGCTGAATGGTCCTGTTTCCGATCGGCCTGCGAGGCTTTCGCGTCGGGCTTGCGGGTGGGGTCGTCATTCGCCCCGGGGTTGGCCGGCTTCTCGAAGATGATCACGTGCTGCCAGGGGAGGAATTCGAGCGATTCCGTGAACGTGAAGCCCTGCGGCTCGATTTCGCGGCGGACCTGGGCCAGGGTCATCTTGTGCTCGGGCTTGATGGGGACCTCGGGGTCTTCGCCGCGGAACTCGACGAGGACCAGCCGGCCCCTCGGCTTGAGTGCGGCCCTGAGGCCCTTCAAGGTCGCCACGGGGTCGGAGCACTCGTGATAGACGTCGACCATCAGGATCAGGTCGATGGCCTCCTTGGGGAGGCCGGGGTCGTTCTGGGAGCAGCGGACCGGCTTGATGTTGGTCAGGCGGGCGGCCCGGGCATTCTCGCGGAGCATGCGAAGCATCTCGGGCTGGACGTCGGTGGCGTAGACCATCCCCTTGGGGCCGACGCGGCGGGCCAGACGGATGCTGTGATACCCGGCCCCCGTGCCGACATCGGCCACGGTCGCGCCCTTCGGGATCTTCAGAGCGGCGAGCATGGCCTCGGGTTGCTCCTCCTCGATCCGCGTCTCCCGGAACAGCCAGTCGGCGCCTTCCCACGACATGACGTCGGCGATGGGCCGCCCCATGAAAAAGCCGGGAGGGTCCGCCTTCGCGGGTGCGTTCCGGGGATCGACCTGGCCGACATCCTGGGCTGCCGCCGGCCTATCGAATCGGAGGGGGACGGCCAGTACGATCGCCGATGCGATCAGCGCCGCCCCGATGGCCCTGGGTCCTCGCCTGTTCCCGATCATGTCGTGCTCCTGCTTCAGTCGGCGATCCAGTATCGGAAGATGCAGTACAGGGCCTGGGACCCGTCCCTCAGGGGCCGGATATGCTTGCCTTCGCCATAGGTCCGACCGTGGTAAGAGACGGGAATCTCATAGATGCGGCAACGGCGTGCCGGCTGGCCGTCCCTGGCCGGCAAGGTGAACCGCGCCACCTTGGCCGTCACTTCCGGCTCGAAGCCGAAGCGGTCGCTCTTGAGTGAGATCCCCTGGATCACCTCGCGGCGGAAGACCTTGTAGCAGACCTCCATGTCGGTCAGGTTGAGGTTGGTCAGCATGTTCGACAGGAGCGTGAGCCCCTGGTTCGCCAGCGAATGCCAGAAATAGAGGACCCGGTGCTTCTCGCCGATGAACCGCGAGCCGTAGACGACGTCGGCCTGATCTTCGACGATCGGTTGGATGAGCTGCGGATACTGCGCGGGGTCGTATTCGAGGTCGGCGTCCTGGACGATGACGATCTGGCCGGTGGCGTGGCGGAATCCGGTGCGCAAGGCGGCGCCTTTCCCCTGGTTGCGATCGTGGTAGATGACCTTCAAATCGCCATCGCGCCGTTCCATCTCGCGGAGGATCTCTCGGGTCCCGTCGGTCGAGCAGTCGTCGACCACGATGATCTCCTTGCGAATCGGGACGGCGCGAACGCGCCGCAAGATCTCGTGGATCGTCGCCTTCTCTTTATAGACCGGGATCACCACCGAGAGGACCAGGTCGTCGGGGATGCGGTAATAGCCCAACTTGCGACAGAAGGACTCGCCGAGCTTCTCGATCAGCCAGTTCCATCGTTCGGCATCGCTGGCGAAAGGCATCGGGCGCGAGGCCCCATCGGCCATGGCGGTCTGCGAATCGAAATGAGGCGAGGTGACGTCCATCGCGCGAAGATTCCCTGGGCTTCGCCCTACCCGATCGGCCGCCTCGGTGTCGAGGCGTCGGATAGGGCCGTCCGTTCGGTTACGATTCGGTAAGAGTCGATAGCGTTCAGAATAAGCGACAGGCGGACCTAAGGGAAGCCGGATCGCGCGATGCGACGGATGAGCATCGGGTTCGCGAGCCGATGGCGCGGGACCTGGAGCCCGGAGATCCCCAGATGGAAATGACACGGGCCGACCCGTCGAGGATCGGCCCGTTTGGTTGAGATCCGGTGATCCGAAGTCATCCGGCCCCGGCGAAGCCCAGGGCCGATCGGTGATCGTGTACGAATCGGTCCGGGTCCGGCGAATCCCGGGGTCTTGGGTCATAAGCCCTTAAGGATAAAGGCTTAATATTCAGAGACCGTAGCAACGGGACCGAGTGCGAGCGGGATCTTATAGCGACGCACCTACGAGATCCTCGCTCCCACGCGGGAGCTTGGGAACGAGACCACCCGGCATCTTTGCAACACTGTCAATATTCATGCGAAATTCGTAAATCGCGATCCGGGATCGATCCTTATTACCTCGGCAAGAGAGAAAACCCTACGAGCCCGACACGCCCGCGAGTGAATGGCTCATCCCCGCCGGAATCCACTCGCTGGGGCGTCGAGCTCGTAGGTGCCGTTCTGGCTTGCCAGGGTCATACAGGGTCGCTCGGCTCAGGTCGTTGGCCGCGGGGGGACGGTCGGAGGCGACGGGATCGGCGGGGGCGTGGTCGTCGAAGGCGTCGTCGGCGTCGGGGGCACCGGGGTCGGGGGCACCGGGGTCGGCGTCACCGGCGAAGTGACCTCGGACGGGACGGCGGGCGGCACACCCGAGGCAGTCGTCCCGGTGGGCGACCCCGAGGTCGCCATCGAGCCCGGACCGCCCGTGTAAGGATCGTAGCTCATCCCCAGGGCGGAGCCGAAGACCGGGGGCGCGTAGGTCGAGTTATACGAGCCGCCATAGCA
>JBKQHM010000516.1:0-15649 GCA_052148775.1 Isosphaeraceae bacterium
ATGGATCGGTCGTACAACTCCAGGCCCAGTTGCAGAGGCCCGCGATTGCCGGCACAACCATCAGGAAAATGCGCGGCGTGATCCCCTTGTCCGTGTCCTCTCGACGTCCCGACCCGCTGGTCATCCCGCTGGAGCAGGGCACCGGCAAGCGATTCGAAAACCCCGATGTCGAACTGACGATCCATGAGATCCGCACCATGCCGAATACTCGTCAGACGCTCCTCGAGGTTTCTGTCCGGTCGAAGGAACGCGGCTCGATCGCGGAAAGTCCCGAGTCCGACGCGTTCGTCGATATCTACCGACCCGACATGCAGCGACTCCAACTCGAGATCCTCGATTCCCGCGGGCAGGTCATCCCCGCCTTCCCCTCCGGCGTCGATTCCGAGACCTCCCACGTGACCCTCACCGTCAGCAATCTGCCCGCGTCGGCCACGCTCAAGGAGCTGCGTTATTACACGCTGACGCGAGCCACTGTCAGCGTCCCCTTCGAATTCAAAGATATTCCCATGCCATGAAAAGGTAGTCAGTCGAGGCCTCCGGGATCGCGAGCGAGCCATGCGATCAGGCGACGTCCGGCTGAGCTGAACGTGTTTTCGCCCAGGCGGGCCGGCTCGATCCAGCGGGCGTCTACCAGGCCCGGGCCCGGTTCGAGGGCTCCCGTGCGAGCGGTCGCCCGATAGACTTGCAGCGTGGCCCGGTGATTGGTGACGGTATACCGGATGTCCGTCAGATGAGGGCCGATTTCGGCCCGGATTCCCGTCATGCGACGAACCCCCTCGGCCAGGTCGACCGGGACGCCGAACGATCGGCCGGCGGGATCGGCGCCTCCGACATGAATGGTCGGGAACTCCCAGAATTGCTCCCAGAGCCGGCCGAGTCCCCTCTGCACGATCAAGACTTTTCCCTGGCGGAGCACCACCGCACAGGCCTCCGCGACGGCGACCGGCGACGGTTTCGGGGTCGTGATCGGGATCTCATCCTGGAGACCCTGCTCGCGAGCCCCGCAGAGTGCCGTCAATGGACAGATCAAACAACTCGGCTGGCGTGGCGTGCAAATCAATGCACCGAGATCCATCAAAGCCTGGTTGAAGTCGCCCGCTCCCTGTTCTGGCACCAACCGCTCTGCGGCCTGCCAGATCCGCTCGCGCGTCGACGATGCCTTCACGTCTTCACGCAAGGCCAAGAGCCTCGCGAAGACACGCTGGCTGTTGGCCTCGACGATCGGCTCAGGCCGATCGAAGGCGAACGACAGCACCGCCCCGGCGATATATCGTCCGACTCCCGGCAGGGCGCGGACTGCCTCCGGATCATCCGGAATCGTGCCGCCATGCTGCCGGACGACCTGCCGCGCCGCAGCATGCAAATGACGGGCCCGTCGGTAGTATCCCAGCCCTTCCCAGGCCTTCAGTACCTCGGCTTCATCCGCCCCCGCCAGCGAGCGGATGTCCGGAAACCGCCGGAGAAATCGATCGAAATAGGGGATCACCGCCGTCACTGTGGTCTGCACCAGCATCATCTCGGATACCAGGATTCGATACGGATCCCGATCGGCTCGCCAGGGTAGAGTCCTTCCCGCTCCCACATACCATTCCAGGAGCCGCTTCTGGACCCGAGCGATCCACGAGAGATCCAGGTCCGGATCGGCATCTCGACGACCCGGCTGGGATTCGTTCTCCACCAACTTGTCCACGAGGGACCGCTCCTCTCCCTCAGTTGCCCCTGACCTCCATAACCACCCAGATCCCCTAGACGGGATTTTTTTCCCGATTTCGGAAAAACGGCGCACGCGGGGGCAATAGAATGTACCATAATCAGTTCAACAAAGCCGTCAGTCTTCCTAATCTTTCCCGAACAGCTCCTTTCCGTGATCGCGATTATCCATCTATCCGCAGGAATCGTCAAAGTCTAACGAGTCTTCAACGCCTTCGGTGACAGGTTGCAGGTTACTGAGAGAAGACAATTATGACGGCTACTGCGAGCCCTTTCCCGCTTAATTCTTCAGGAACTGCAGGATGAATTCCATCCTGTGCGGTCCTGAGAGCACGGAACTGATCGAATCGCGAGGATGCGAGCCATCTGAATAGGTGATTTGAGCAGGTTCCTCGGGATGTTCCGGGGACCTATCCTTTATGATTGTCCCCGATCACGATGAGGTGGACTTTGAAGAGCGAGGCGATGACCGACAGGCGCCATGACGCGTGCGGACGGGCCTTTCCGGTGAAGTCCAATCCGAATCGGCCACCCTTGCAGAGTGAGCCGAAGCCGGTAGCCCGCGGCGAAACCCCGGCTTATCCGGAGAAGTGTAATCCCTGTGCTCGTCGGAGCCCTCTGACGGAGGATCAGCGGAACCTGGCGTCGAAGTACCTGCCGCTGGCATGTGCCATGGTCCGTCGAACGCGTCATTCGGCGATGGATCGTGAGGAAATGCAATCGGCGGCATACGTGGCGCTGGTCGAAGCCGCACGCTTGTACGACCCGTCAAAGCGGGTGGGTTTCGCAACTTTCGCACGCCACCGTATCCGGGGTGCGCTGATCGATTACCGACGGGCCTCACAAGGGCTATCCCGATCGAGGACCCGTATCGAGCCGCCGATCTTCCGCCGCATCAGTGCTCACGACGAAACGCAGTGCAGTATCCTGGCCGTGACGACATCTTCGCCGGATGGGTACGATACCGAGGAGATTGAGGCGCTGGAGTCGTACTTCCGGAGGCTGCCGAAGGCCCAGGCTTCGGCCTGCCGGCTCATCTATCTCGACGGCAAGTCCCAGGAGGAAGCCGCGGCGCTCCTGGGGTATTCCAAAGCGTACCTGTCACGGCTCCATCGGGATGCGCTCGAATCGCTGAGCCGGGAGTATCAGGATGGTCCTGCCCTCAGACACACGACTCGCGGCGAGACGTTGAATTAGTCGTCCCGCCGCGCGATTGTTGCTCGAATCGGGATCGCCTCAAGCGGCCTTGTCGGCCGAGAGGTGGGCGTGTCCGTGTCCGTCGAGGAATTGCCGGATCGAGCCGACGACATAGCGTTGCTGCTCGTCGGCCAGTTCGGGATACATCGGCAGCGCCAGGGTCTCGCTCGCGGCCGCTTCCGCCTCCGGGAAATCGCCGGCCTGATGGCCGAGCATCGCGAAACACGGCTGCAAGTGGAGGGGAATCGGATAGTAGATCTCGCTCCCGATCTGTCGGCTCGTCAGATACTCGCGCATCGGATCGCGCAGCGGGGCGGGAACACGGACGACATATTGATTGAAGACGTGATAGCACCCCTGCCGCTCGATGGGGAGCGTCACGAGGTCGGTCAGCCCGTGGGCCTGGAAGAGGGCCAGGTAACGTGAGGCAGCCTCGCGGCGCTGGAGGGTCCAGGTGTCGAGATGGCGGAGCTTGACGCGAAGGATTGCGGCCTGGAGAGCGTCGAGCCGCGAATTGATGCCGATCTCTTGGTGGTGATACTTGGGCTCCATGCCATGGACTCGCAACCGGGCAAGTTTGCGGCCGAGTACGGGATCGTCGGTCGTCATCATGCCGCCGTCGCCGAAACCGCCCAGGTTCTTGGACGGATAGAAGCTGAACGCCGCGGCCTGACCGAGGGTGCCGGCCTGGCGTCCGTGGTAAGCGGCGCCGATGGCCTGGGCGGCGTCTTCCAGCACGAACAGGTCGTGATTCCGGGCGATCTCGAGGATCGGATCCATATCCGCGGTCTGGCCGTAGAGATGGACTGGGATGATGACGCGCGTTCGCGGCGTGATGGCCGCTTCGATCCGCTTCGGGTCGATGTTATAGGTCTCGGGATCGATATCGACGAAGGCCGGCCTGGCCCCGGTCCGCCAGATCGAGCCGGCGGTGGCGAAGAACGAGTAGGGCGTGGTGATGACCTCATCACCGGGCCCGACGCCCAGCCCCATGAGGGGGAGCAGGAGCGCGTCGGTCCCCGACGCACAACCGATCCCGCGGGCCGCGCCACAGAACTCGGCCACCTCGTTCTCGAGATGCTCGACTTCCGGGCCCTGGATGAACATCTGGTTCTCGATCACGCCTCGGATCACAGGCTCGATCTCGTCTCGAATCCTCTGATACTGCGCCTTGAGATCGAGAGCCGGTACAGCCACAGATTTCGGCGGGACGCTAATCGGCGATCACTCCTTTGACGCCTCTGGCGGATGCGAAGGGGTCGTTCACCCACCCTGCGATGTGCGTGATCTCCTTCCCTGGAGATATCGGACGACGCACGCTAGTGCCTCGCACGATTTGTGTCAACGTCGGTTGCGGGTGGGAGGATTGGGAGAGTCGCAGGGACCCCCGGCGCGTGAAGCCGCTCTCTTGCCATAACTCATTCCCGAAAATCAACTTCCTCCAGTTCACGGATTCTCGCCTCGACGAGAGAGTCGAGCAAGGGATGTGGCCCGAGCGGCGGCCCCAGTCGGAAATCGACATCGGGGTATTTCCGGGTGAACTTGTCCCGGGCCGCGGTCAGATCGCGGCGCAGGTGGACGCCCGCTGAGAGGAAATAGGGGACCATAAGGACGTGGGTGGCACCCTGGTCGACGCAACGGCTTCCCCCCGCGGGGATGTCGGGCTCGGCCAGTTCCAGGAAACACGCCTCGACGATCGGGTGCTCTCCCGAGCCGGCGAGCCGCGCCGCGAGTTGGACCAGGTCGTCATTGGCCGACGGCTCGCGGCTCCCGTGTGCGATCAGGAGGACGGCGGTCCGCTGGCGTGACGACCTGGCAACAATGGGACTGTCTTGGGGGTTCATGCTCGTCTCGGCTTCCGGTCGGTTCGGGGCCTGGTCCTTGAAATGGTGGATAGCATGGGCCGGTCGTCAAATCAGCGGTCCGGATCGAGGGGGACGTCCAGTTCCTGGCGGAGCCGCGCCAGGGCCCGGCCCCAGAGCATGCCCACGGCGCCGACGCCTCGCCCCATCCGACGGGCGAACTCCTCGTGGGGCAGGCCCTCGACGTTGCACAACAGGACGATCTCGGCACAAGCTTGCTATCATGAATGGGCCGGGAGCGGCGTGAATGTCACGCGCGGTCCTTCGATTTATCGAGGAATCTCGCGGATCACCAGCCTGAGATCCGGGGCAGGCTCTCCACGCGGGGGGATGTGTTTTGCGATTTCCAAGGGTCGGGGAGCGGCGATTTGAGGGGACATCGCTCCACGGCGCATTGCGCTGGTTTGCACTCCTGTGCAACATTTCGCCGGGTCGGCCTTACCGATCTCCGTGGCCGGCAGGGAGTTGGCGTCGCGCCCGCAAACGGGTCGAACTTTCGGGCCGCCGACGCCAACGTACCGGCCTCCGTGTTCGGCGACCCGCGATGATCCCACTCGCACGATCGATTTCCTGGCGCGATGCTCGCCACTGGCCTCTGACCTCTCTGGGTATCGCTTCCGCACACTCGCTTGCACATACTATTAGAATGGCGCCGGTTTTCAATTTCCTTAATGCACCTATCGCGGATTCTGGCCGGAAAACCTCCGAACGCTTGACCTGGCAAGGGGATAAAAAAATCCAAAAATTCCGGATTTTGCGCGCAGCGGGCCATCAGAAGTCCCCTGGTGATGGCGATTGAGGACTGACGATGTCGCATACGTTCCCTCATAATTCACCCTTGCGGTCGGCGTGTTGATGGGATGCAGAGGTCGTGGATCGGCCCCGCCACCGAGCCGGCCTCCTTGCTATAGACTCGTTGATGCGTCAGCCTTGTCCACAAGGCCCTTTCGGCGCGGGCAAATCTTGGACGGCCTCACTTTGGCTCTGGCGGATCCGGAGGTACGGGGACCCAGGGGCGGAGCGCAGCGTCTTCGTACTTCTCGGAGAGTCTGATGTGCCAGAGGACTCTCGCGAGATCTCGCCCCTTCAATTCCTCGCGGCCGGCGGACCCGGAGCCAATAGAGCCGATAAAAATGTTGCGATGCTCGTCGAGTGATCCGGACCAATGCCTTCCGCGCGACAGCGCGCGACTTTGCGATTGGTGATACTTCGCTATGGCGCGGTATTGATCCGCTACGTGCGAGAGGTGTATCCGTACCGTGAGTAGGGTCGCAACAATCGCGATGGCGACCATCCACCGCCGCGTTGTCATGCGTGGGAGGAGTGCGAGTACGACCAGAATCGCAGCATGGGTGCCGACCCCAATAACCGCCGCGGTTGCGAGGGCTTCCGATGAAGACCAATCCCTCACAGCCGGAGTACTACAGCACGGATATGCATCCCTGTACGCGATTTATCTCGGCGCCGCCGCGAAGCCCATCGCGGCGCTCGCCATCGCGATGAGCCGCGTCCGGATTTTAGGGCGTGCGAACCGCATGACAGGTTTCCAATAGTCGTGCCACATGTGTTGGCGCGAAGTGGCGGACCGTAGGAGGCCCGGGCAACACGAACGGGACGGTACAGTTCGGTCTCCTCGCATCGTTGCTGTTCTCGTCCACTGGGTCAAGGCGTTCCTGGCCTCGTCAGATCGAGCTTGCCCTGGAGCAGTTGGGATCGTATCGTTGGCCCGGACGGCCTGATGCGGGACAATGGCGGGACGCGAAACGGGTGATCCAGAGATCAAGAGTGGCCATCTGAACGATCGAGGTCATTCCGTGCGACCGTCCCATTTGCAATTGACCGTGCGGTGGCTGATCCTCGCCGCCTGGATCGCGGGACTCGATGCGGCGGCCATCAACTGGACCATCACGGCGAGGGAGTGGATCCCGCTTTCTGGGAGTGGCCCGCGTGCCACCTATTCGAGGTATTACCAGGGATATGATGGGTCCGTAGTGGTCGTCGTCCGTAACGACCTGACCGGTAAGACCGTCAAGCGTTTGGTCGTCCATCCACCGACAGCGGCGGGGCTCTGCTATGTCTGGGGGCCCTCATTCGCCGGCGGCCTCCTCATCCTGCTGGCACTCGCGTTGGCGGCGACACGCAACGGGCGCCGGCTCATTGTCAAATTCCCCCTCCCCCGGATGACCACGCGGCGATGGATGATCGCGGTGGCCGTCATCGGTATCGAAGTCGGGCTGATCATCGGCGCGATGAGGTATTTCGGCGTTGACCCTCGCTCATCGCGATGGCCATCGATCCTCATCTACCTCGCCGGTCTTCATACCGTGACCTTTCTGCCTGCATGCGGTCGCACCCGATCCTCAGGAGCCGAAATGAATTCCTTCGGGAGCAATCAGCGAATCATAGTTGGCTCGGACACCAGCGAAATCAAAGACGCGAAGCATGATAGAACATAAGAACTTTGGGTGTACGGAAAACAGGGAAACCCAATCCGGCAAGACGCGCGTTGCGTTCGCATCGCAGGCGTGCTATTTCGACACGTACAATGAAGCAAGTGTTGCAACGCGTTCGCTCATGGAATGCCTGGCGACGCAGGGATTCCCCGCCATGGCGATGACCGGGACGGTTGTCGAAGCAGGCAAGGAACTCGACCCAGGAAATTGGTTGGCCGAGCAGGGTCTGATGCCTGAGTTCTTCGAGGGGCAAGCCAATTCTACGAGCAGAATTGTTCCCAGGGTGAATGCGTCGCCTTATTATCGCTTGACCGCGGGAGGCGTGCAGGTCGTGCTTCATAGGAATCAGCGATGCGACCAAGGCCACATTGCGAAAGACTTTACGCCGGGCGCGAACGCGAGACCCGTCGATCGAGGCGGGGGGGTCGGACATGCTCGGAGAATGCTGGCAAGATGTGTTATCCGGCCGGGAGCATCCCATCGGGCCACTCGCCCGAGAAGACCTCGGTAGCCGGTCCGGTCATGAAGACGGGTGAGTGGGCATCGGGCCATTCCAGCTCGAGGTCGCCGCCCGGCAGGTGGGCCAGGACGGTGCGTCCGGATCGGCCGGTGAGCACCCCGGCAACGCAGACCGCGCAGGCCCCGGTTCCACAGGCAAGCGTGATCCCCGAGCCGCGTTCCCAGGTGCGCATCCGCACCTCGCCCGGGCCGAGCACCTGCACGATGTGGGCATTCACCCGCTTGGGGAACGCCGGGTGCTTCTCGATCCGGGGGCCGACGGACTCCAGGGGGAATGCGTCGACATCGTCGACGTAAATCACGGCGTGCGGGTTGCCCATCGAAACGGCGGTCACGGCCCATTCGCGTCCGTCGACCTGGATCGGGACATTGATGGGGGGCTCGCCGGGCAGGAGGGTCGGGATTCGGGCCGGATCGAGAATCGGCACGCCCATGTTCACGCGGACACGACGGACCTTGGACCCGGCGACCTCCAGGTCGAGCGTCAGGACGCCACGGCCCGTCTCGATCGTGAGTTGTTCCTTCCGGACCAGGCCGTGATCGAAGACGTACTTGGCCACGCAACGAATTCCGTTGCCACACATTTCCCCTTCGGAGCCATCGGCGTTGAACATCCGCATTCGCGCATCGGCCTGTTCCGAGGGCATGATCAGGATCATACCGTCGCCGCCAATTCCATAATGGCGGTCGCTCACGGCGACGGCCAGCTTCGACGGATCGGCCGGCGCAACCTGATCGAACGTGCAGACATAGACGTAATCGTTGCCGATGCCGTGCATCTTCGTGAATCGCATCTGTCGGTCGCTCGCCTCGATGTATTTCACTTCGATCCAACAGGAAGCCGGCTCGGCCCATCACGTCGATGCCGAATGGACCCGGACACCGTAACACGCGATCAAGGGTCCGGCAAGGAAGTGGGAATTCGGCGGATTCGGGACCGATTGGCCCTCAGCCGGTTTGCGACAAGGCGATGATCTCCCTAGAATGAAATCGCTCCGTTGCTTCCGTTCTCCATCGAATGCCCGCCGAGGTGGCCGATGTTTGGCGTCTCCGAGACCCCCTACGACCTACGATTCCGCGCGCTGGGCATTCCGGTCCGCGTCCATCCCCTCTTCTGGATCATGGGCCTCCTGATGGCTCGAGGGTCCGACGACCTGTCGGAGATGGCGCTCTGGGTCTCTTGCGTGTTCGTGTCCATCCTGGTTCACGAATACGGGCACGGACTCACGTCCAAGCGATTCGGCAGCTCGCCATCCATCGTACTTTGGATGGGAGGAGGCTTATGTTATAGCGAAGAGGGCCGTCAGACTCCACTCCAACGATTGGCCGTGGTAATCTGGGGTCCCGGCGCGGGTTTTGTTCTCTGCGGCCTGGTCATGCTGGTGTACTCGGTCATGTTCGGCATGACGCCCCGTGAACACCTGAGTATTGTCCGAGAACTCCTCGGGCTGCCTTCGGACCTCCCGGCCGTGGCCAGCACGCTGATGAAACTCGGCATGACGGCGGCGGGTAAGACGGGCACGAATTTCAATATCTACTGGGACCTCGTCCAGATCAACGTGATCTGGGGCCTTGTGAACCTCTTGCCGGTCTGGCCCCTGGATGGCGGCCGGGTCAGCCAGATCGTGCTCTCCTATTTCAACCCGCGCGAGGGTACGCGTTGGGGGCACATCATCTCCCTCCTCGTGGCCGGCGTGTTAGCCTTCGTCATGTATGCCGCGACGCAGCGCGTGTTTCTGGCCGTGTTCTTTGGCTACTTCGCCTTTCTCAATTACCAGATTCTCCAGACCATGCATCGAGCCTATTCCTACGGCCTATCGAACGACGAGGATTGGTGGAAGAGGTGACTTCCGAGCGAAGTGTATCCCCCTCTTGATCCATTCCCGATGCCTCCAGCCGTCAAGCCCTTCGCAAGGATCGGTTCGAGTTGCAATTGGACCACGATATGCGGGCCGAAATCTCGACCGACTCCGCAGCCTTCGAGCCAAGAACGGCCATGTATCCAGTCGCCCATCAGTGCTCGCATGGTTTGATTTGCGAGTTCTGGAGATGTATGATCGGAGTTGAGGAGGTATGAGGCGGAGGAGAGGAAACGATCGGGAGGGTGATTTCCCGGGTGCGGCCGAGGTCCCCTCTTTCTTTCGGGGCGTTGATACACTAATCATGTACAGTCCCCGGGGTGGGGCCGCGAAATCGTCCTAGGTTAGAGCGTATCATGAGCTGACATCCGGTCATTCCCGGTTTTTCCGGCTGTAGCCGGGGTCTATGACCCCGGGGACCGAATGCCCGGCCTCGCAGAGGCCAGTACCAGCAAGCAGCCCGGCCTCGCAGAGGCCGGCTACAGCAGGGGGAGAGGTTCATCACACGGTCCAGATTCATTGGCGGGGTTGATCCACGAGACAACTCAGAAAAGTCTTCTATGCGTTCACGACGAAGCCGATCGAAAAGTCCGAAGAAAACGAACCAGACCGAGACGGGCCGGGAAGAGGCCGGGACCTTGCGTGGTCCGATCGTCGATTCCGGGCAAATCATCGTGCTGGGCGACCGGCCCGAGGGGCAGGCGATGGGGATCTGCCGCGTCCCCCTGTTGCCGTTGCGGTCCGATGTCGTCTTCCCCCAGACGGTGGTGCCGCTGGTCATCAACCGGCAGAGCGGCATCCGTCTGATCGACGATGCGATGGCCGGCGAACGCATGGTCGCGCTGGTGAGCCAGTTGCATCCGGAGACCGACTCGCCCGGGATGGACGACCTGTTTCCGACGGTCTGCGTCGGGCTGGTCCTGAAGATGCTGAAATTCCCCGACGGCTCGACGCGGATCGTCTGTCAGGGGCAGTATCGTGCGCGGTTGCTGAGCGTCGTGCAGACCGAGCCGTATCTCGTTGGCGAGGTCGAGCCTTATGAAGAGATCGTCGAGGAGGGGGTGGAGCTCGATGCGCTGGTCCACCACGTGAATCGCTTCTTCCAGCGCATGGTCGACCAGAGCCAGCAGATCCCTGAGGAGCTCCAGGTCGCCGCGATCAATACGAGGGAACCGGGCCGGCTGGCAGACCTCCTGGCCTCGAGCCTGCCGTTCACCATCGAGGAGAAGCAGGCGCTGCTCGGCGAGATCAACGTCCGGTCCCGCCTGGAGCGGCTGGGGCAATACCTGTCGAGGCAACTCGCGGTTCTGGAACTCTCGACCAAGATTCAGGAGCAGGTTGGCAGCGAGCTGTCGAAGGCGCAGCGGGACCATTTCCTGCGGCAGCAGCTCAAGGCGATCCAGGAGGAGCTGGGCGAGAGCGAGGGCGAGAACCCCGAGATCAGCGAGCTCTGGGAGCGGATCAAGAAGGCCAATCCGCCGGCCGAGGTCCAGACCGAGGCGGAGCGGGAGCTCGAGCGGCTGGCCGGCATGCATCCCAGCTCGGCGGAATACTCGATCGTCCGCACCTACCTCGACTGGCTGGCGATCCTCCCCTGGAGCAAGGCCAGCCGCGACCGGCTCGACCTGCGCCGGGCCCGCAAGATCCTCGACCACGACCATTACGACCTGGAGAAGATCAAGGAACGGATCCTCGAATACCTGGCCGTCCGCAAGCTCAAAAAGGACATGAAAGGTCCGATCCTCTGCCTCGCCGGCCCGCCGGGCACCGGCAAGACCTCGCTGGGCAAGAGCATCGCCAAGGCGCTGGGGCGGGAGTTCGTGCGCGTCAGCCTGGGCGGCGTCCACGATGAGGCCGAGATCCGCGGCCACCGGCGCACCTATGTCGCCGCGCTGCCGGGCCGAATCATCCAGGGCATCCGCAAGGCCGGGACCAATAACCCCGTCTTCATGCTCGACGAGGTCGACAAGCTCGGCGCCGATTTTCGCGGCGATCCTTCCGCCGCGCTCCTGGAAGTCCTCGACCCCGAGCAGAACTCCTCGTTCCGCGACCATTATCTCGATGTCGACTTCGACCTGTCGAAGGTCATGTTCATCGCCACGGCGAACATGCTCGAGACGATCCCTTCTCCCCTCCTCGACCGGCTGGAAGTCCTCCAGCTCCCCGGTTACAGCGAGGAGGAAAAGACGCTGATCGCGCAGAAGTACATCATCCCCAAGCAGCTCGATCTGCACGGACTGACCCCGGCGGACCTGACGATCTCCGACGGGGCGATTCGCAAGATCATCGCCGACTACACCCGGGAAGCCGGCCTGCGCAACCTCGAGCGGGAGATCGCCGCCATCTGCCGGAAGATGGCCCGACGCCGCGCCGAGGGCCAGCGCGGCCTGAGCACCATCGAGCCGAAGCGGATCTCGGAACTCCTGGGCCCGTCGCGGTTCTTCCGCGAGCTGGCCGACCGGACCGGGGTCCCCGGCGTCGCCACGGGGTTAGCCTGGACGCCGACCGGGGGCGAGATTCTCTTTATCGAGGTGACCGGGATGCCGGGCAAGGGGATGCTGACCCTGACCGGGTTGCTTGGCGAGTCGATGCGCGAGAGCGCGCAGGCCGCCGTGAGCTACCTCAGGAGCCATTCCAAGGAACTCGAGCTGGATATCTCGAAGTTCCACAAGACCGACCTGCACATCCACGTGCCAGCCGGCGCGGTGCCCAAAGACGGCCCGTCGGCCGGCGTGGCAATCGCCTCGGCCCTGATCAGCTACTTTCGTGGCAAGCCAATCCAGCTCGGCCTGGCCATGACGGGCGAGGTCACGCTCACCGGACGCGTCTTGCCAGTGGGTGGCGTCCGCGAGAAGATCCTGGCCGCTCGTCGGGCCGGAATCAAGAGCGTGCTCATCCCCCGGCACAACGAGAAAGACCTGGTCGAGATTCCGGCCGAGGTGAAGGCCGACCTGAAGTTGCAATTCGTCGACACGCTCGACGATGTTATCCCGTGCCTTTTCCCCAAGGAATCGCGGAAGTCCAGCAGTCCTCCTCAGACCCTGAACAAGAAGCCCGCGCCCCGAGTCGGACCGGCCCAGCCATCCCACATCGGGACCGGACCCGACAAGAAAACCGGCGTCCTCAACCCCAAACCACCCCGGCGAGCCGGGTCACTTTGATGGTTGTTTGTCATTGGTCATTGGTCATTGGTCATTGGTCATTAGCCATCGACCGATCGATTTGGGCATGCCTTGATCGCGATGCGCATGTTTGAACATGAAGCCCTGAGGTTTCGGCTGAGCAAGGACTCAGGGTGATCCAACTGAGCTGCGCCGTCCATCGGACCTGAGGCCCGCCATCCCAGCATGCAACAAATGACAAATGACCAATGACAAATGACAAACAACCAATGACGACCTAGCACGAAATCGGGGTTTCGCATACGCTGACTCGACAGTTTTGGCCGGTGACTGGCGGTTGGTGCAACGGAGGTTCTTTCGAGTCCACGGAAGGGACGAAATCCGATGAAGATTCAGCATCCCTTGCTGGTCAAGAGTGTCGGAGTGGCGGGTTCATTCCTGGTCCGGCAACTCGGTCGCACCCTCAAATACCACTTCCGCTATCAGGACCCCGAGGTCGCCCCCGAGGTCGCGCGCCGGACCGGCCAGCGCTATATCTACGCATTCTTCCACGAAGTCATGCTCTTTCCGGCGCACTACTGGTCGTGGCCCGAGATGCATATCCTGATCAGCGACCATCGCGACGGGGAATTGATCACCCAGGTGATCCGTCGGCTGGGATTCAGTGTCGTGCGGGGTTCGACGACGCGCGGGGGCACTCGGGCACTTCGCGAGATGACTTTGCGGATCGATCGCGGGCACTTATGCGTCACTCCCGACGGCCCGCGCGGTCCTCGACGATCGGTCCACCAAGGTATTGCGTATCTCGGCAGCCGGACCGGACTGCCGATCGTCGGGGCCGGCATGGCCTTCCAGCGACCCTGGAGGGCCAGGAGCTGGGACCGGTTCTGTATCCCCCGCCCGTTCAGTCACGCCGCCTGCGTCGTCCCCCCGCCGGTCATCGTCCCGCCCGACGCCGATCGCGAAACAATCGACGCCTGCCGTCTCGAAGTCGAGCGCCGGATGCAATCGGCCATGCTCGAAGCCGAGGCGTGGGTGGAAGAAATGTAGGGATCTCCCGTCGGCTTCTCAATGGGGGGCAGACCACGTCCAGCTTGGCCGGAGGATTTACGTGCTGCACGCCTTTCAGAAGAAGTCGAAGAAAGGCATCGCCACGCCGAAACCCGATGTGGCTCTGATCAAACAGCGATACAAAGAGGCGAAGGAGCTGGCAGAACATGAGCAAGACGAAGAATAACGGCGTCACCAACATCGAGCATGAGGAAGGATCGGGCAACGTGTTCGCCGACCTGGGCTTGCCCGACGCCAACGCGCTGCTAGCCCGGTCGAAGCTCGGCTTTCACGTCCATAAACTGCACACCGACCGGAAGCTCACGCAGCGCGAGATCGCCGCGCTACTCGGCATCAAGCAGCCGGAAGTCTCCCACCTGATGAATGGCCATTTCAATCGCTTCACCACCGACAAGTTGCTCGACTTCCTCAAGCGGCTCGACCGCAAGGTGACGATCAGCATCAGCCCGCGCCCTCCCGGCGAACCGTACCAGGAGGTAGGCTTCGGCGCTTGACTCCGGCTTTGCAGGTGGTATTCGGAAAGTCCGCGATGGCCTGGACGGAGACGATCGCCTTTGGCGGCCTTTCGCATACAACCCTCTACGTTATAAGAGCCGACAGGAGCTTGATCCAATCCATGCATCAAACCACCTCTCGCCGACCGCTCGCATTCACCGATCTCATGATCGCCGTCGCCCTCGCTGGCCTGGCCTTCTCCCTGATCACCCGGCCCATCCAAGGCCGCCTCGAACTGGAGCCGAACCTCCTGCCCCCCGCGGCCGGAACCGCCGAACTCCTCCTCCGCGTCGCCGGCTTTGCCGGCCTGCCGCTGCTCACCATCGCCTGGCATCGCCGCCGGGGCCGGCGGGGCATCCTGGCCGGATTTCTGGCCGGCATCATTTGCTATGGTGGTTATATCCTCGCCATCGACCCTTATTTGCCGCATTACGACCTCGACCGCTTCCCTCAGTCGTTCAATTTCCTCTACTTCTCCACCCTGGGTGCAACCCACGGTCTGATCCTCGGATTGACCGCCTGGGGCCTGGCCGCCTTGGCGAGCTTCGCTGGAGCTGGCAGGGTGGCATGGAGGCAGGCATGAGCACGGAGGTGGCCCGGCCGACATCCGGCCGCATCGCGGTCCTCAACGGCGAGGCCATCATCGCCGACGCCGGCGACAGCGACCGGGCGGCCAAACGCTTCGTCGAGTTTTTCGCCGCTGAGTGACCGTGCCCTGATTGGCGTTATGGTCTATTCCCTCGCCCGCGTCGGGGCCGCCCTCGGCATGCGGGTCGAGGATTATTACCTGGAAGGCCGCCGGGCCTGGTTCCGCCTGCACGAGAAAGGCCGCAAGCGGCACGAGGTGGCCGCCCACCACAACGCAGACTCCTATCTGCACGCCTACGTCGAAGCGGCCGGCATCGCCAGCGAGAAGAAAAGCCCCCTCTTCCGCTCTGCCTGTCGGTTTCGGTCAGGAAGGGCTCAACTTTCTCGGCCAGCCGGACCCACCCCCACGGGGCACGCTCTCGTCGCCGCAAACGCCCTACACCGTAGAGCTGAGGGCGTTTGCGGCGACGAGAGCGTGACACATGGGTGTCACAGGTGGGACCCACCTCGCCGAGAAAGTGGTACCCTCGGAAACCGTCGCTGACACTCGGCAAGACGCAGAAGTTGACCGACCGGCCGATGTGCCCCAACGACGCCCTGCGGATGATCAAGCGCCGGGCCAAGGCCGTCGGCCTGATTAGCGACTACTAAGTAGGTCGCAGTAAGTTCTTTGACAATCGGACTCTCATCGAGGCCTTCGCCGAGACCACAAAGCCGAAAAACACGGGGAATTTTGAGGTCGATGTCCGGAATCCACTCTCAGTACCCTCATC
>JBKQHM010000517.1:0-12904 GCA_052148775.1 Isosphaeraceae bacterium
AAAGAAGATGTCGCTCCAGCCCGAGTTCAGACCATCGGCTACTCGCCGTTCATCCAGGGGCAGAATCCGCTGCTGGGGCCGCTGGCCGATCACGGCTACGGAGTTCTGACATTCTCACTCATGCCAGGCAGCCCGGCCCTGAATAACGGCATCGGCCCTTACGAGAGCTATGTCCTGGATGGCCGCGGCTATCCCTTCCCCGCCTACGGATCGGATTCCATTGGCGCCTTCCAGAGCCAGCCTTATGTCGTGAGCAATACCAACGACAGCGGTCCCGGCTCGCTCCGCGCGGCGATCAACGAGGACGACAGCGACCTGCCGATCACCTTCGCCCCAAACCTGGCGGGGCAGGTGATCTCGCTCTCCAGCGGGCCGATCACGATCACGCATAACCTGACGATCGAGGGACTCGGGGCCAACGAAGTCCAGGTCGTCTCCGGGACGGTGGCGCCGATCCCCACCGACCTCTTGGCGGGCGAGGGCAACACGAGCGACACCGCGGGCGCTGCGCCCGGGTATCCCGTCGGTACCCTCTCGTACGGTACGGGAATCGTCGGGAAAGCCTTCCAGTTGAACGGGACGAATGCCGTCACCATCCCCGACAACCAGACCCTCGATTCGTCGAGCTTCACTGTCGGAGGCTGGTACAATTTCAGCCAGACGCAGAACTCGATCCTGGCCAGCAAGTACGGCGGAGGGGCCTATTACAACGGCTGGATCCTCGGCTTGAACGGTTCGACGCAGCCGTACATCTCGGTCGAGGCGTCGCCAACCTCGAATATCTCTCTGACATCGCCCCACGCCCTGTCCTTGAACACCTGGTACTACGTCGCCGCGAGCTACGACGGGAACAACATCGCCCTTTACGTGGACGGGACGCAGGTGGCCAGCGGAACCCTGGCCGGCGGCTATACTCCCAGCGCGCTCCCCATGGAGATCGGCGGAGCGAGCTGGTATCCCGCCGGTTACACGACGGGATTGGTCGACCAGTTCGCGTTCTACAGCTCCGCACTGACCGCCAACCAGATCACGGCGACCTACGACGCGACGCTCTCTCTGTCCCAGCCGGCCTACGAGGGATACGGGATCTTCAATGTCGCCAGCGGGGCGACGGTCTCGATCACCGGCTTGACCCTGGGCGACGGCGACGCGGTGGACGGGGGAGCGTTCAATAACGCGGGCGACCTGACGATCACACGCACCCAGTTTGTCCAGGACTCGGCTCCGGCCGCGCTCGCCCTGGGGCATGCCGGCAATGCTTACGGCGGCGCGATCTACAACTCACCGGGCGGTGTCCTGACCGTAACCGACAGCGCCTTCATTAACGATGCTGCCCTCGGCGGCGAGGGACAGATCAGCGGCAGCAGCGCCGGCACCGGCGGTAACGCTTACGGCGGCGCGATCTACAACGCACCGGGCGGATTGCTCGGAGCGGCCGATGACACCTTTGCCGGAGACTACGCCACTGGGGGCACCGGCGACAGCACCGCGAGCACGACCGGTCAGGCCGGCGCCGGGTTCGGCGGCGCGATCGATAACGCGGGGACGGCCTATCTCGTCAGTCTGACCATCGCCCGCAATGCGGTCGCCAACGGGACGGATACCGCGCCCTCCGTCGCCAGCGATGGCGCGGGCCTCTACAACGCGCCCGGCGCCACGCTCGACTTGTTCAACTCGATCGTGGCCGACAACACCGGCGACGATATCATCGTCAATGACGTGGCGGTGGCACAGGACACCGGCGGAAACGACGTCGTGAACCAGGGCACAGCTACCGGCCAGAGCAACCTGGTCACGAGAAACGTCGGTTTACCGGCGTCGATGATCGTCAGCACGAACGATCCCAAACTCTCCCAACTCCTCAACACCGGGGGGACGACGAGCACGCTGGTCGAGATGCCCGGTAGTCCGGCCATCGGCGCGGGCGACACGGCCGTCACCGGCCTGCCGGCCTTCCCGTTCTCCACCCCAGGCTTGATCGACTGGTGGCAGGGCAACGGCAACGGTCAGGACACCGTCGGCTCCACGAATGCGACCCTCTCTAACGGCGCGACCTACGGACCCGGCCTCTCCGACCAGGCGTTCGAGTTCAACGGAACGACTTCCTACGAGACCATCCCGCCTTCGGCCGATATCGTCGGCTCCGGCGCGTTCAGCATCTCCGTCTGGATCAAGGCCAACGGCGCCAACGGTGTCATCATCCAGCAGCGGGACCCCAACAACTTCAACGGTGAGTACCAGGTCGCGTTGAGCAACGGCAAGGTGAGCTTCTTCGTCTTCGGGAACAACGAGTACGACTTCCAGATGGTTTCCAACGCGTCGGTGGACGACGGCAACTGGCACAACATCGTGGTCGTGCGCCAGTCGAACGGCACGGGCGAGATCTTCATCGACGGCAAGCTGGACAGCACCGCGACCGGACCGGCCGTGCCGCTGGCCTCGGGGATCAATGTCTACCTGGGGGCCGATGAGCGCGACTTTGACAACTACTTCAGCGGACTGATCGAGAATGTGGCGCTGTTCAACACCGCCCTGACGTCGTCGAACGTCCAGGCCATCGATCAGGGAACGATCGCGCCGCAGTCCAACGACCAGCGCGGCGACCCGCGGGTCGTCAACGGCAGCATCGATATCGGCGCGGTCGAGGAGCAGCCGTACGAAGTCACCAACACCAACGACAGCGGCCCGGGCTCGCTCCGCCAGGAGATCGCCGACGACGCAGCGGGCGACCAGCCGATCATCTTCGCGCCGGGCCTGGACGGCCAGACGATCACCCTGACCAGCGGGCCGATCCCGATCAAGAACAACCTCGTGATCGAAGGGCCCGGCACCAACGACTTGACGATCAGTGGCGGCGATTCCAGCCAGATCTTCCTCGTCGATTCCGGGAACGTGTCAATCTCCGGCCTGTCGTTGACCGGCGGCCTGGGATCACAGGGCGGCGCGATCGCCAACAGCGGCAACCTCACGATCTCCAACTGCGTGTTCAGCAACAACGTCGCCCAGGATAACCCATCGCTCGATCCGGACCTCGACAGCGCCGGCGGCGCGATCGTGAACCTCAAGGGCGCGACCCTGATCGTCACCGGCACCACGTTCTCCGGCAACAAAGTGATCGGCATGGCCAGCTCCGGCAACAACGCCAACGCCTACGGCGGCGCGATAGAGAACGCCGCCGGCGCGACCTTCAATGGCACCAACGACACCTTCTACGGCAACTCCGTGGTGGGCGGACCAGGTGGCGGCGGCTTCGGCGGCGCGATCGACAACGCGGGCACCGCGACCTTCGTCGATTCGACGATCGAGGAGAACTCGATCGCCAGTGGATCGGGAACGTCGCCCACGCCGTCCGCCGGCGCCGGCATCAATAACCTGGCCGGCGGCACACTGGCGATCATCAATTCGATCGTATCGTACAACAGGGGCGGCAACGACCTCGCCAACCCCAACAGCGGCACGGTCACCGGGCCAGACATCGTCGGCCTGCCGGTCACTAACCCGGCGGGGACGCCGATCACCCTGACGGGGATCCCCTCCGATGCCGGCTCGGCGACCGGTAGCAGCGCGAACACCATCTGGACGATCAGCTCGAGCCCGGGGCAGGAGGTCATCGCCGGGCAGGACCTCGTCTTCGACGGCTCCGACCCGATCACCCTCCCCTCGAGCCTGATCTCGGTCGCCACGACCCTGACCGTGAACGTTTCCTTCAGCACGACCGGCGAAGGTGTGATCCTCGGCTATCAGGACGATCCGATCGGCACCGATCCGGCCAACTCCTCGCAGGTCCTGTACGTCGGCACCGACGGCTACCTCCACGGCGGGATCAACGGATTCGGCACGTTCCAGTCCGCCGCGCCGGTCGATGATGGCAAGACCCACGACGTCGTCCTGTCGATCAACGGATCGACGATGACGGTGACGATCGACGGCACGCAGGTCGCGCAAGTCTCGGGCTCCAGCAACCCGCTGGACATGACTTACGATCAGATCGGGACCGGCTACGGCGGCACCGCGCCGGACGCCCTCACCAGCGGCGCATTTCCGTTCACCGGGACGATCAGCAGCCTGACGATCACCCAGGGCACCGCGCTGGCCGGGTCCGTCGCGCCGATCAGCTCTTCGGACAACCAGATCACGTTCACGCCGCCGGCCGTGGGGACCTACACCGTCGACCTGTCGTCCACCGGCTCCGGCGGCTCGAACACCAGCACCAGCCAGACGATCGCCGCCACCGACATCGCCCCCACGCCGACGATCGGCGGTTTGCCCGCCAGCGGTGTGGTGGACCAGACGTACACGCTGGCCGGCTCGGTTACCGACCCGGTCCCGTCGAACACCGCCGGCGGCTTCAACGATGTCTGGAGCGTCGGAGCGGCCGCGGGCCAGCAGGTCGTCGCCGGGTCGAACCTGGTCTTCAACGGCAGCAACCCGATCACCCTCCCCTCGGGCCTGATCCACAATGCCAACAGCCTGGAGATCAGCGTGACCTTCCAGACCACCGGCGACGGCGTCATCCTCAGCTACGAGGACCAGCCGCTGGGCTCGACGCCGAAAAACTCGGTGCCGCTCCTCTATGTCGGTACCAACGGCTATCTCTACTTTGCGTTCTACAACGGTTCCACACAGCCGATCGAGAGCGCGACGCAGCTCAATGACGGCCAGCTCCATACCGTGACGATTCAGTGGAGCGGCTCGGTCCTGTCCTACACCCTCGACTCAAAGACGAGCGGCACGATCTCGAACTTCACCCCCGAAATGCTCGACATGACGTACAACGCACTGGGGACGGGGTATACAAACGGCTATCCGGCTGCCCCGAACGGCGAGTTCCCGTTCATCGGGACGATCAGCAGCCTGACGATCACTTCGGGTACCACGTTCCTCGGCGCCCTCAAGCCCAACCTCTCCGCCGGCAGCCAGGCCTCGTTCACGCCTTTCACCTCCGGGACCTACACGATCGGCCTGTCTTCCACGGACATCCTGGGCAACAGCGGCACGACCAGCCAGTCCTTCACGACCGTGGGCACGGTCCCCTTGCCGGCAACTAACGGCCTGCCCGCCAGCAGCCCCGAGGGGACGGCGGTCACCGTGACCGGTTCCGCCACCGAGACCAATGCGACGGTCGCGGCCGAGGGCTTCAGCTACCTCTGGCAAGCCACCGACGCCGATGGCGCCTCGGCGACCGGCAGCGGCGCCCTGAGCTTCAACGGGACCAGCCAGTTCGTGGACCTGGGCAATCCGACGGATCTCAACTTCAGCGGCCAGATCACGCTCGATGCCTGGATCGTGCCCGAGTCGACCGGAGGGCCCCAGGACATCATCGCCCACGGCTACCAGACCTCACCGAATAATGCCGAGGACTTCCTCCGGATCGATGGCGGTTACTACCAGGTCGGCTCCTGGAACGGGAACAACGTTCTCGCCCAGTTCGCGATCCCGGCCGGCGACATCGGCCAGTGGGTCAATCTGGCCGGAGTCTATAACGGCAACGAGTGGATCCTCTACCGCGACGGGGTCCAGGTTGCCACGTCGGGCGCCAGCACGCAGGGCGCCCTGCCGGTCAGCTCGACTGACTGGGCCATTGGTGCCGCGGGCGGCGACACCGGGCGGTTCTTCCAGGGGGAGATCGACGATGTCAGTATCTGGAACGTCGGCCTCTCGGCGTCGGCCGTACGGTCCGCCATGGCGACGGCCCCGACCGCGATCGACTCCGGGTTGGTCGCGTACTATCCCTTCGACGAGACCGGCGGCGATGTGGCGACCGATGCCACGGAGCACGGGAACAACGGCATCCTCGGCGGCATGAGTCCGAACAATCCGGCGGCCGAGCCGAGCCGGGTCGCGGGTATCGTGCTCAGTCCGAGCGTAACCATCACTCCCGGCGAGAGCGGGATCGAGACCGTCACCCTGGAAGCCTTCGACGCGGCCGGGGGAAGCGGAGTGGTGACCGCCACGTTCACCGCGTCGCCCATCCCCATCATCGTCAACGCCGGCGGCAACGCTGAAGTGCAGCAGGGCACGCTGCTCACCCGCACCTGCTCGTTCACCGACCTGCCCGGCGATGGGCCCTGGACGGCAACGGTCCTCTACGGCGACGGAACTCCCCTCCAGCCCCTGGCGGTGAATGGTCAGTCCTTCACGCTCAGCCACGTCTTCGAAAACGCCGGCACCTTCCTGACGATCATCACGGTGACTAACCGCAACGGATTCAGCGGCACGTTCAGCTACACCGCGACCGTCGCCGGCTTCACTGTCAACGACGGCAGTCCGCAGCCGTCGCCGGTCACGAGTCTGACGTACACGTTCAACAATCCGACCCAGATCGAGGCGGGCGCCTTCGAGCTGCTCCGCGACGGCAAGCCCAGTAGCATTCACATGAAGATCGCGCCGCGGCCGGACGGCCAGACCTACCTCATCACGTTCAGGGGCCATGGCGTAATTGACGGCTCATTACCCGAGGGCCGCTACACGCTGATCACTCGCCACAAGAAGGTTCGCGTCGTGTCGGGTCCGTCCATGACTGCCAACGACGTCAACACTTTTGTCAGCAGCTCCCGCCATGTTCACGACGGCAAGAAGCATCTCGGAGCGTCCATCAATCGGTCCAAGGGCCGGACGGATGTGCCCAGGAAGGCTCCGGCGAAGTTCCCGGGGCGGACCGTGCAGCATCACCTGCCGGCCCATCATACATCGGCTCCGGTGCGAGAGGCGGTCGCCATTCCTGCGAAAGCCGTGGCCCGACCGCGGATCTCGGGGATCCTCCCGCTGCCTCTCCACCATACCCGGCACGGCCGTGAATCGTGAGGTTGGAGCACCGGTCAGAGGATCGTCGAACTCTCCTCGGGACCTCCCCGGGTCTGCGGCATGATGACCGGACTCGGGGAGGTGTTTTTCGTCGATCTGACCGGGTCGGAGTCCGGTTTAGGCCAACGGCGAGCCAGGCGTCGGTTCATTTTCAGGTATTGAACCAGAACACGATCCGTGCGGACTCCTCCGGCCCGAACGACTTCAATTCCGATAGGACTCCCTCCATGAAATCCGGGCCGGCGGATTGCTCGTAAGTCTCTCGCCAACGGACGCTGACCCCCGACGGACGCCCCCACGAATACGAAATCGGCTTTCCTTCGGGCCACCGTTGATAGGGGAAACCAACGGGGTTGCCCTCGAAAAGGGCCGCCATGTCCGAATCGACCATGGCCGCTTTCTGGATGACCTGGCCCTTCCAATCGAACGTGAGAAGATCCTTCAGGCTTAGCCAACTGTGCCCGAAGAGACTATCATGTCGAGGACGTTCGAAGTCCAAGATTTCCGGCGAGACATCCGCAGGTAGGCCGCGACAAGGGGCAATCGGTTTGTACGGCTCCCCCGAAACGAAGTCGGTGATAGCATCGGCAAGGATAGCAAAGAGGGCACGGTTACGAACGTCGTACAGATTCTGCGGCTAAGCTTGGGTTCCAACGGGTCATCGTCTGGGTCATAGAACTCGTTTTCGACCAGGGGTTCCGCCGGCTTCCACTTCTCTCCATCGAAGACTTCCGCATATATCTCGATGTCGATACCCATCGCTGCTCCTCTTCTTATGCTTGAAGTCAAGCCAGGATCTCCTTCACAACCCGACCGTGTACATCGGTCAGCCGAAAATCCCGGCCGGCATGATGGAACGTGAGTTTCTCGTGGTCGAAGCCGAGAAGGTGGAGAATCGTTGCCTGGAGGTCGTGGACGTGAACGGGGTTCTCGGCGATGTGGAAGCCCAGGTCGTCGGTCGCCCCGTACGTGATGCCGGGCTTGATCCCGCCGCCGGCCATCCACATGGTGAACGCCTGTGGATGGTGGTCGCGGCCGAGGCTCCGGCCCAGCGCGCGGTTGCTCTCGACCATGGGGGTCCGTCCGAACTCGCCGCCCCAGATGACCAGGGTATCGTCGAGCAGCCCGCGCCGCTTGAGGTCCTTGATCAGTGCGGCGGTCGCACGGTCGGTGGCACCGCAGTTCGTCCTGAGGTTCCCTGCCACGTCGGAATGGGCGTCCCAGCCCTCGTGATAGATGTTCACGAACCGCACGCCGCGCTCGATCATACGACGGGCCAGAAGGCAGGCCCGCGCGAACGAGGGTTTCTCCGGCTCGGCGCCGTAGAGCGCGAGCGTCTCGTCGCCCTCGCTCCGGAGGTCCATCAGCTCCGGCGCCGAGGTCTGGAGCCGGAAGGCCATCTCGTAGGCGGCGATTCGTGTGGCGATCTCCGGATCGCCCACGACCTCGAGCCGGCGACGGTTCAGCGACCCGATCAGGTCGAGAGAGTCGCGCTGGAGCCGCGCGTCCACGCCGGGCGGACTCGAGACGTCGAGGATCGGGTCCCCCTGATTTCGCAGGCGAGTGCCCGTGTAGACGGTCGGCAGGAAACCGCTGGACCAGTTGGCCGCGCCGCCGCTGATCCCGCTACCGGTGGACATGACGATGAATGCGGGCAGGTCCTCGGCCTCCGAGCCGAGCCCGTAGAGCACCCAGGAACCGAGGCTGGGACGACCCGGCTGCGAGAACCCGGTGTTGAGGAAGATCTGTGCGGGGGCATGATTGAACTGGTCCGTGTGGGCCGACTTGATGATGCAGATCTCGTCCACGACCTCGGCCAGATGGGGCAACATCACCGATAGCTCTGCGCCGCACGATCCGTACCGGTCAAACCGAAACCGAGGTCCGAGGACGGCCGCATCGGGTCGGATGAAGGCGTAGCGCTGCCCGCCGATCACGGAAGGGGGCAGGGGCTTGCCCTCAAGCCGGGTCAGTTCCGGCTTGCGATCGAACAGATCGAGCTGACTGGGCGCCCCCGCCATGAAGAGGTGGATGACCCGCCCGGCCCTCGGGGCGAAATGCGGCGGCCTGGGCGCCAGCGTATTCATCGATTCCGAGAAAGGCGAAGGAGCCGAGGCGCGAATGACCCTGGAGGCCATCGCCTCGCCGAGCAACCCGGCCAGGGCGATCTTGCCGACACCCAGCCGACACTCCTCGAAGAAATGGCGTCGGGCCATTGCCAAACCCGGAGATCTCGACGGATTCATCGGTCACCCTTTCGTCACGGCCTCGTCGGTGTTCAACAGCGCCCGCGCCAGGATCGACCAGGCCGCACGCTCCACGGGTTCACCATCACCCGGGCCGGCGATCCTGGCGGCGTCCAGTTCCTTGCGTTGCAGCCGCTCTTTCTGCCCTCGATAGAATCGTACGAGTGACGCGAGCTCGATGGGCTCCGGCTGTCGCGTCAGGCAGCGGCGGAAGAGGAAGGCCGCGCGTTCTTCCACCGATCCACCCCGAGCGGCCATCATGCGACCGAGCGATTGCGCGGCCTCTTCGAAGACGGGATCGTTAAGTAAGGTCAGGGCCTGGAGCGAGGAATTGGAGACCTCGCGTCGGGCGACACAGACCTCGCCGGTCGGTCCATCGAAGGTCGTGAACATGGCGTAGGGGGCGGTGCGCTTGCTGAACGTATAGAGCCCCCGTCGATAGCGATCGCCCCCGGGGCTGACCTTCCAGACGAGCCCGCCGTACGCGCCTTCCGTCGAGACGCCGGGCGGTTGCGGCGGGAAGACGCTCGGTCCGCCGATCTTCTCCGAGAGCAAGCCGCTGATCCGGAGCGAGGAGTCCCGGATCATCTCCGCCTCCATGCGGACCCGAGGGCCGCGGGCGAGCAGCCGGTTCTCCGGGTCCTTCGCCACGAGCTCCGGCGTGACACGCGACGCTTGCCGATACGTCGCACTCGTGACGATCAGCCGATGCATCGCCTTGATCGACCAGCCGGACTGCACCAGCCGGACCGCCAGCCAGTCGAGCAACTCGGGATGGGTGGGGGGTTCGCCCTGATAGCCGAAATCCTCCACGGTACGCACCAGGCCCTTGCCGAAAAAAGCCGCCCAGTGCCGATTCATCGTCACGCGAGCGGTCAGCGGGTTGTCGGAAGAGACCAGCCATCGAGCCAGCTCAAACCGCATCCCCCCCGTGCCCGCGGCCAAGGGAGGCAAGAACGCGGGCACTCCCGGCTCGACACGCTGCGTGGGCTGGAGGAACTCGCCGCGATTGTGGACGAACGTTGGTCGAGGGTTGTCGGCCCGGCGTTCGCTCATCACCAGGGTCGTCTGATACCGGGGCAACGCCTTCCGGAGTTGTTCGATAGCCGCATGTTCCTTGGCCAGTTCGGGCGCGACCAGGAGATGATATCGGCGCAACTGTTCGAGTTGCCCTGCGGTCCGTTTCTCGGGGGCCGTCAGGAGGAGGCGCACGATCTCCGGAGGGGTTTCGCGGGCCACGACCGGCCGCGAATCCGTCGTGACCGAGATCCGGAACCGACCCAGCCCCGCGGCGTGATATCGCTCGAAGAGCAACTCCACGACCAGCTTGTCCGCGTCTTTCACGGGTGCATCAAGATGAAAGACGGCGTGATGCGCCTGACCCTGACCGCCGTTGATGGACCAGCCCGTCTGGGGATCGCCGTCGATCGCCGCGGAGACCGAGCCGGCATTCGCGCCGCTCGCCGACGCGGCGGTCAGTCGTATCGGCTTACCGTCGGCCATCGCGCGGAATTCGCTGAGGAAGAAATCCCCAGCCGGTCCCTCGTAATAAACCCGCCCCGGGCCGTGGTTGGGCAATCGATCGTCCGGCAGCGCCTCGATCCGGATCGCACGAATGCCCGCCAGGCCTCCCCGGAACTCCAATGTGTAGATATCGCGCTTGCTCTGATCGCCGCTAGCGAATACCGAGCCATCGGTCTCGATGCTCAGATGCGGCAGATTGGCGCTCGCCTTGACGGGCGTGAGGGGCGTCCAGGACACGGCCGAGGCGGATTCGCGAGCGAGCCAATCGCGGAATCGGGCCTCTCGATTCGCCTGGCGGCGCTGGCTCTCCGCGCCCGCTTTACCGCCGAAAGTCTCCTTGCCGGCCGGGAACTGGTCCGCCAGTGTGGCGATCCGGTCGGCGATCTTCGCCTCGATCTCGTGACGCCGATGCGCGATGTCGGGAGACGGGACATCGGTCTCCGGTTCCTCGGCGTTGTCGAGCAACGCCATGAACCGGTAATACTCCCGTTGGGAGATCGGGTCGAACTTGTGGGTATGGCATTGGGCGCAGCCCATCGTGAGTCCCAGCCAGGCCGTGGCCGTGGTCGCCACCCGGTCCGTCATGGCGTAGAAGCGGTACTCGAGCGGGTCGATCCCCCCTTCCTCATTCAGCATCGTATTCCGGTGGAACCCGGTCGCGATCCGCTGTTCGAGGGTGGCACCGGGGATCATGTCCCCGGCGATCTGGTCGATCGTGAACTGGCGGAAGGGCAGGTCGGCGTTCAAGGCACGGATCACCCAGTCCCGGTACGGCCAGATCGGCCGCGGACGATCCTTCTCGTAGCCGTTGGTATCCGCGTAACGTGCCAGGTCGAGCCAGCGTCGGGCCCAGCGTTCGCCGTAATGGGGGGACGCAAGGAGCCGGTCGACCAGCCTCTCATAGGCCGCCGGGGAACGATCCAGGACGAATGCCTCCACCTCCTCGGCCGTGGGGGGCAGCCCGATCAGATCGAGGGAGACGCGACGGATCATCGCGGTTCGATCGGCTTCCGGCGCTGGCCGTAACCCCTCGCGTTCCAGCCGGGACAGTATGTACGCGTCGATCGGATTACGAAGCCACTCCCGGTCCTTGACGGTGGGCAGCGCAGGCCGCGTCGGCCGTTGGAACGCCCAGTGCGATTCGTACTTCGCCCCTTGAGAGACCCATCGCCGAAGGATTTCCTTGTCCGGCTTCGTAAGGGGTAGCTTGGCTTCCGGAGGCGGCATCCTCTCGCTATCGTCCTCGGCGAGGATCCGACTCACCAGTTCGCTCTCGTCGGGCCGGCCCGGGACGATCGCGTGAAGCCCCGATTCCGCCGCCTTCAGAGCATCCTCCGGCTGGTCCAGCCGGAGTTTCGCCTTGCGCGCCCGATCATCCGGCCCATGGCACTTGAAGCAATGCCGGGCCAGGATCGGTCGCACGTCGCGGTTGAATCCGACCTCATTCTCGGCCGCGGGCTCCGGGGCGGCTCCTCGAGCGACGAGGGACGGGTCGAGCAGGACCGAGACAAGGCCCAGGATCAATAGGAGGGAGGGTCGAGCCAAGGGGAGTATTCCCGGGGTGTTGTGGTGCGGGGTGGCGGGTGGAGAAAGACTCCGCGGGCAGCCTCAGGCATGACGAGCCAACCGGGATCATCAGTTCTACCAGCGAAGTTCCCGGTCGGCAGGCTGGAGTACCATCCATCATTCGACATCAGGGCGGCCTCCCCGTCAAGTCGGGAGGAAAAGACCATTTGCGTTCGAGGCGTCCGGGCTCATGGCAAGGTGGAATAGATGACGATGTTGCCGGCGATCTTCAGGGCGCTCTCATAGGTGTAGCCCTTGCAATCGATGCCCGAATGTCGTTCCAGAGCGCAGCCGATATCGAACTTGGAATAAATGATGACCCAGTGGCCGTTGATCTTGACGCCCTCGAGCTGCGGGAATCCGACCCCGCCGCCGGCGGCCTTGGTGTACTGGCATTTGGAAAGGTCGAATCCGACTTTCGTCGTGTAGAGCTCGTCCTTCTGCGGGATCGGCTCGAGACGGTTGTTGGGCAGGAGCTCGGCGACGAACTGGCGGAAGGAGGCGTCGAACGCGAAACTGCCGCAGGCCGCGTCGGCGAACAGCGTCCCGCCGCTCGGCTCGAGATGTCGCCGCAGGGCCTCGAGGTCTTCCCTCGGGAACGAGATTGCGCCACGACCATGGACATAGATCAGCGGGTAGTAGACCAGGTTGGGATCACTCGGCATGAGGTCCCTCTGGGCGAGGACGACGTCGAGGCTGAACGGCGGCTTGCGGAGCGCGTCCATGAGGTTCGGGATGGCCTGGGGCGCGATGTTCCAGTCGCC
>JBKQHM010000518.1:0-6875 GCA_052148775.1 Isosphaeraceae bacterium
CGCGGCTTGTTCGGCGCGGGTCTCCCTACCCCGCCGTCCGCGGGACCAACGCTCGGAGACCGGTCCTTGGGTCCGCGTTGTGGCATGGTCGGGAGACGTTCCCACAACGTGACCCCGATCACGAGGACTTCGGGAGGTTATTGCCGGCCTGTTCATGAGGGAGACCCGTGCGTATTGAATTCGCGCGACCCGGACGCCGTGGTCTCAGCGATCCGGAGCCTTCCGAGTACCGCCGCCACGTCGCTTCTCCTCCGCCGCCAACCGTTCGTCGAGCTGCCGCATTTCATCGTTCACCGCGGTATGGCCCTGGACGTGCACCAGCTTGTCGATCAAGCTCTTGGCGGCCGAGAGCTGAACCGCCTGACTCTCGCCGCCTTCGACCAGTTCGACGATCTTCTCGACGGCCTTGCCGAGGTTCTTCGTCATCTTGCCGATGGCGCGATCCACCGCGCGGCGGCGGAACTCGGCGACCAGTCGCTCGAAGGCCTCGCTCCGGCGCCACTGATAGGCGGTCCCCCGTGCGACCTCGTTCGTCTCGCACCAGGAGGTAACCTTCCCGCCGGCGGCCACGAACAGGGCGAGATCACGGAACAGGCTCTTGGGAAGTGGTGCACCCATGGGTCATCCTCGCCAGCGACGGGCTGGTCCCGCCGCGCTCCTGTGCCGCACCCACGGTTCTCGACCCGCGGCAGGGTCGGCCGGCAAGCCCTCAGGGGCGAGAATGAACCCGTCTCTTCCGCATCCGCGACAATCCGGGCGCCCTATAATCACTATGGCGCGAATCGGCAAATTCCCCGACCGCTGTGCGCAGAATGCCTAATTCTATGCAGGGTTTGATCCAGTGCCGGATCGCGCAACTATCGATCCGGCCACGATATCCCGCGAAACTCGTCGCAGAGCCGAATCGGGAAAGATTTCGTCCCGTGAGTGACGCGCACGGTCGCCACGACCCACCGATCGCCGTCTCGCAACGCGTCGAGCCACTCCCCAGGAGGATTCCATGCCCCGGAAGACGACCGCGACGACGGCCGACTGGTCGCAGGCCCTCACCCGGTTCGCCGCCCATCTGGTCGAGCACGAGAAATCCGAGCACACCCAGAAAAACTACCGAGAGGACTTGCTCGCCTTCACCGACTGGTACCAGAAGACCTTCGACCAGCGGCCCGACCTCCGGGCGTTGACCCCCTCGGAGCTCGTCGCGTGGGAGGCCCATCTCCGCGACACCCTGAGATTCGGGGCCGCCACGATCAACCGCAAGCTCGCGGCCTTGCGATCGTTCCTCAACTGGGCCGCCGCCGAGGGCCTGACCCCGGAGATCGCCGCGCCCCGATCGAGCAAGCGGTTCCAGCCACTGCCCCGATGGCTCGACCGCCGCGAGCAGCGTGCCTTGATCCGCGCCGTCAAGGGGAACGGACTCGCGCGCGACATCGGCCTCGTCGCGCTGTTGCTCCACACCGGGCTGCGGGTCGACGAGCTCGCCGCCCTGCGCTGGACCGACCTGGAGATCGGCAATCGATCCGGCACGATCACCGTCCGCAAGGGCAGGGGACGGAAGCCGCGGACGATCCCGCTCAACGCCGAGGTCCGCAACGCCCTCATCGAGCTCCGCGAGCTGCGGGGCAAGGGCAGGGCCCCCGAGGTGCTGCAAGGCCAGCGCGGCCCGCTGACCGGACGCGGCATCCAGGCGACGCTCGCGAAGTACAGCGAGGCCGCCGGGCTCGAAGACCTGTCGCCCCAGGTGTTGCGCCACACCTGGTGCAAGAACCTGGCTGACGCCGGCGTCCGGCTCGAGGTGATCGCCGCCCTGGCCGGCCACGAGAGCCTGGAAACGACCCGGCGTTACCTCGAGTCCCGCCCCCGTCCACCGGCGGGCGGGCGTGACTGGCATCGGTTCAGTCAAGAAACCCCTTGGGCAGTTCATCTTTCCCGACCCCACAGGGGTCGAGGAGCATAGCCCAGGGTCGCCGAAGGCGCACCCTGGGTCTTGATTGAGGTTCGCCGCACGACGGAGCCCGACCTGGAACCTCGAAGGGCCAACCGAATCTCCCGAAGTGATCGCGGCTATCCGGTCTGATAGCCTTCGTGGCAACGGTTACGACCGGTCGCCGGTGACGATGCACTCCGAAGGAGGTATTCTATCTTGAAGTCGCGTCGTCGAAGCTCGGCACACCCGCCCTCTTCCCGGCAGACGTTGAGGGCCCCGAGCTCAGAGCTTGTGAAACGATCGGGATCGTCCCAAAGTACCCGATCGGCAGGTTGACAGTTCGAGAAGCCCTACGCGGCCCGCTGCGTACACTCACCCGAAGCGTGAGCGAGGGTCTTTCCCATTCTGCTGCGAGGATTTGTGGCAAGCCTCGCTGACGCTTCGGGTGAGTGTGAAGAGCAGCCGCAAGTGTCAAGGCAGAGACGGCGTCAATCCGCGGTTTTGGGACGATCCCAGGCGAGAGATTGTCTCGGAGCTTGGACCAGAGGTCACGCGCGTCCTCGCTGGAATGGAACACTTTGCGGAAAAGGTCCGCGCCGATCTCGACCATTCGTTTCTCGATACGGGCTGCGATCGTTGGGGCGGGGGCCTGGGGCACTTGGAGGAATTCTTCCAGGTACCAGCGCAGACCTTCCTGATCCTACTCCGAGATTTCGAGGTCGAAGGTGGTCATGGCCGTCTGACGAGGCCTTTTGTCCGCCTCGAGTTCCAGATCGACGCGATAAGAGTCGTTTCGTTGGCCCCATTCGTATTGGGTGATCCGAAGCCGAGGCATCTCTCGCTCCCTTCACCGAGCGAAACGCGAACGGCCTTCCGCTGCCCCCTCGCCCTGTCGACTTCGAGCCCTCGTAACACGTGATCGCCTGAACCGATCGGGTGGTCGAAAAGGGCATCCTCCGGCGCTGGGCTGCCGCTCCCCACTGGACACGGTGGAGAAAGAAGAAAGGTCGCAAATCCCTTCAGGTCAAAGGGGCAAGGTGTTGGTCGAGACCGATTGTCGTGCAGACCGCGAGACGCCTGCACCACAACGGATCGGTCCGAATCTGCGATGACCACCGGACTCTTCTCCGGTAGAATGGGAACTGGAGATTGGAGTCCGTTATCGATGTCGAACCCTGAACGGGCTGGAGTCATCATGACGAAGACGATTCACGCGATCTGGAAAGACGGTCAGATCGTCCCGACGCAGCCGGTCGACTGGCCCGAGGGGACTGCGCTGGCGGTCGAGCCGATCGAGGAATCGCTCGTGGTCGATCCGGATGGGGACCTTCTCGGCGACGACCCTGCGTCGATCGCGCGCTGGCTGGCCTGGTTCGACTCGCTCGAACCTCTCAACTTCACCCCGGAGGAGGAGGCTGCGTGGCAAGACGCACGACGTGAGCGGCGGGATTGGGAGAAGTCCCGATTCAACGAGAGGGCCGAGCGGCTCAAGGGCATATTCGAGTGAGGCGATACCTGCTCGATACCTGTGCGATGGGCGATCTCATCAATCGCCGCAAGGGCGTCCACGAGCGGGCCAGAGCGGTCCGCCTGGGAGGGGCAAAACCTGGCACATGCATCCCCGTGCTCGGTGAGCTGTTCTTCGGGATCGAGTTCAGCCAAACCCGCGAGGAGAATCGCGCACGGCTGATCCGGGCCATAGCCGGCCTCTCGTTCTGGCCCTACACACGAGAGGCCGCCGAGGAATATGGACGACTTGCAGCCCACCTCAGGCGAGTTGGACGTACCATGCAGCAGGTCGACATGCAGGTCGCGGCCATCGCGCTCACATTGAGCCAATGCATCGTTGTCAGTGAGGATACCGACCTGCTCGCCGTGCCAGGCTTGACCGTCGAGAATTGGGCATCATGATTCGGCTGGAGCAATCGAGAGACCGGAACCTCGAACTCGTCTCCCGGAATCGTCATGACTTCACGATCTCTGCCTGGTACAGAACGACAGCATCAGACATTTCTATTTCTGCACTACCCCGACCCGCCTTCCGCCGAACGGAGATTCTCCAGATGGTCTCGGCGCAGCTTGTCGATCCCCATCTGATTCCGCGCCTTCCGGGTGAAAATCCCGCCGTAGTTCCGTTTCAGGTTTCCGCCCGTGCCGAGGCCCTCCTGGGTCGACGTCACGAGGAGCTTCCCGCCGTACTTCCCCATCAGACAGGAGTGCTCCGTGCAGAGCCGCGTCACCGGGATCGCCTCTGACAGCCGCCCGTAGACTTTGGCCCTCACTCAGGTGGGCCTCACGACATCAAGGTCATTCGACAATACTCTACCCGGCACACCCAGGTTCCCGTCACCGTGGCGACTTAATCGTAAGCCAAGAAACCACTTATCGAATCCGCCGTTTTTGCAGGGATCGACTGGACACGTAATGGCAACACGTGTATACTACCCATTCGGCCTCGGTTGATCGACATCGATTTCTTACCACGGAGAGGGATAACCAGGGATGGCCGCAGGGGACATCGTGATCCGCGGCGCGCGGGAGCATAACCTGCGCGACATCTCGCTGACGCTGCCGCGGGGTCGGCTTATCTGCCTGACGGGCGTCTCGGGCTCGGGGAAGAGCTCGCTGGCGTTCGACACGCTCTATGCCGAAGGTCAACGCCGGTACGTCGAGAGCCTCTCGAGCTACGCCCGGCAGTTCCTGGGCCAGATGCCCAAGCCCCAGGTCGACCGGATCGACGGGCTGAGCCCCTCGATCTCCATCCAGCAGAAGACCGGCGGGCGGAACCCTCGGTCGACGGTCGGAACCATCACCGAGATCAATGACTATCTGCGCGTCCTCTTCGCGCGGGTGGGGCAGGGGCACTGCCCGAATTGCGGCCGGCCCGTGGCCGCCCAGACCCGCGAGCAGATCGTCGCGCGCATCCTCGAAGACCTGCCGGCCGGCACGGCCTTCATAGTCCTGGCGCCGGTTGTCCGCGGGCAGAAGGGGGAATACAAGGACCTCTTCGCCGACCTGGCCCGCGCCGGCTACCTGAGGGCCCGCGTCAATGGCGTGGTCGTCAACCTGTCCGACGACCTGTCGCTCGACCGCCAGATCAAGCACCAGATCGAGGTTGTCATCGATCGCCTCAAGGTCGGCGCCAATGCCCAGGCCGCGGCCGCCCTGCGCGGGCGGCTGGCCGAGGCGGTCGAGCAGGCGCTGAAGCTCGGCGAGGGAACGCTCATCATCGCGGCCGACGGCCGGCCCGATCTCATGTTATCGTCAAACTATGCATGCGCGTCGTGCGGGATCGGGTTCGACCCACCGAGCCCGCAACTGTTCAGCTTCAACAGCCCGCAGGGCATGTGTCTGGCCTGCGACGGCCTGGGCATCCGCCACGACTTCGACCCCGAGTTACTGGTCCCCGACCCGTCGAAATCGGTCTGGGACGGGGCGATCGCGCCGCTGGGGCCGGTCAAGGAGCTGGGACGGTGGCGCCGGCACCTGTTCGAAGGCGTCGCGACCAACCTCGAGTCCGACCCCGACGGGCCCCCGAAGGGGACCATGCTCAAGGGCCGATGGCGCGACCTCGACGAGCGATGGCGCAGGGCCTGGCTCCACGGCACCGGCGATCGGATGATCGTCCACCGATGGAAGAACAAGACCAAGGTCTGGTCGCACGCCGAGAAGTGGGTCGGCGTGGCCAACGAGCTGCTCGCCAAGTATCGCGGCGCCTCCGGCGGGCCGACCCGTGCGCAGCTCGATCCCTATATGCGCAGCATGACATGCCCCGAATGCCAGGGGGCCCGCCTCAACCCCCGCGCGCGGGCCGTCAAGGTCGGCGGCAAGACCCTGGTCGAGCTCGGTGCCTTGCCCATCGGCCAGGTTTCCGAGTTCTTCGATGCGCTGGCCGGCGTGTCTACGAACTCCCCACTCCCCACTCCCCACTCCCCGCTCGACCCAATCTCCAGGACGATCGCCGAAGAACTGCTCAAGGAGATCCGCGCGCGACTGACCTTCTTGATGGACGTAGGTCTCCATTACCTGGCGCTCGACCGCGCGGCGCCGACGCTCTCCGGCGGCGAGGCCCAGCGGATCCGGCTCGCCAGCCAGGTCGGCGCGGGGTTGGTGGGCGTGCTCTATATCCTGGACGAGCCGTCGATCGGCCTGCACCCGAGGGACAATGACCGGCTCCTCCTGACCTTGCGACGGCTCGCCGAGCTGGGCAACACCGTGGTCGTCGTCGAGCACGACGAGGACACCATGCGCGCCGCCGACCACCTGGTCGACTTCGGCCCGGGGCCGGGCGTGAAGGGGGGCGAGGTCATCGCGCAGGGGACGATCGACGACCTGGCCCGGTCGTCCCAGAGCCTGACCGGGGCCTATCTCTCGGGGCGGAAGTCGATCGCGATCCCCACCGAACGCAAGGTGCCGGAGGGTCGATTCCTCACGATCAAGGGGGCCCGGCACAACAATCTCAAGAACATCGATGCGCAATTTCCTTTGGGTTTGTTCGTTTGCGTGACGGGCGTCTCGGGCTCGGGGAAGAGCTCTCTGGTGGGCGACATCCTCCGCGAGACGCTGGCCCGCGACCTGAACGGAGCGATCACCGAGCCCGGCGCGCACGACGCGATCGAGGGGCTCGATCAGCTCGACAAGGTGATCGATATCGACCAGTCGCCGATCGGCCGGACCCCGCGCTCCAACCCGGCGACCTACATCAAGCTCTTCGACCAGATCCGCGACCTGTATACCCGGATCCCCGAGGCGAAGGCGCGGGGTTACACGCCGGGCCGGTTCAGCTTCAACGTCTCCGGGGGCCGCTGCGAGGCGTGCGAGGGGAACGGCTCCAACCGCCTGGAGATGGACTCCCTCGCCGACGTGTGGGTGACGTGCCCGGTCTGCCAGGGCAAGCGGTTCGGCCGCGAGACCCTCCACGTCCGGTTCAAGGGGAAGAGCATCAGCGACG
>JBKQHM010000519.1:0-19707 GCA_052148775.1 Isosphaeraceae bacterium
ACCAATGACCAATGACCAATGACAAAAGAGGAAAGCCAGAGCGGATCCTGTTGGTGTGCGCACTGGCATTCATCATCTTCTGGATTCTGTACCTGATCTTCCTGGGTCCGCGGATCTCCGTCGGGGACCTGGAGAGGTCGGGAATGCGCCTGCCGGCGGCGTACGACTGGACGGTGCGCGACCTGAACGATGAGCCGGGGCAGTTTTCCCGATTCAAAGGGAAGACCGTCTTCTTGAACATCTGGGCCACATGGTGCGGTCCGTGTGTCATGGAGATGCCGTCCATCGCCCGATTGGCCGAGGATCCTCGCCTACAGGGCAAGGGGATCGAATTCGTCTGCGTCTCGGTCGATGATTCGTCCGATACCGTGCGCCGGTTCCTCAAGGACCGGTCATGGCGTATGACGTTCCTCCGTGCGGAGAGACTTCCCGGGGTCTTCTCCACCGATGGTATCCCGGCGACCTTCGTCATCGCACCGGACGGGAAAATCGCCGCGGCGCAAGTGGGCGCGGAACAGTGGGATAACGCTCGGGTCGTGGCTTTCCTCGAAAAAGTCTCCAAGATCGCACCGATGCCGGCGGATCGGTGATCACCCCCGGGACTCGGAGCGATCCTCATCTACCGGCGTCCAACGGTTCGCCGTCAGGGTATGGCGCGTTCGGCGCCGAGGCTTGGCTCAGCGCGTCATAGGTCACGGCCAGGAGCAAATTGGTCCCCGGCAAGGTGAGGAAGAGCCCGGCGCAGAACGTGAGCAAGCCCGCCAGGGTGATCGTCAAATGGGCGAGATACGAGAGGAAAACCGTCGCGGCATGTCCCCGCGTCATCCGCCACGAGGCCAGGTGCGAACGAAAGACCCCGGCGCCCTTGTCGATAATCTCGTAGGGGAATTGCCCCAACCGCACCAGGACGGGGAACACCGCGACCGCACTGAGGCCGGTCCCGACCAGGCCGATCGTCAGGTACGTAAACCAGTTTTCCAGGAGCTGGGACAAGGTCGCGTAGACGGGCGCACCGCTGAGACAAGATTCGCCCAGGCGGGCCACCAGCGGGGCGAGCTGGCTTTCCCTGTGACGGAGCATGATGAGCGAGGTCATCAACTGCACCAGGAGGAAGGGCACGCTGGCCGCGACCAGAAGGACGAGCGTCGCGAGGATCGTCGTCAGCAGGTAAGGTGTCCCGCGGAAGAGGTCTTCCACGGTGACCGGTTCGCCCCGGACGATCTTCAACATGGCGAGATTCTGTCCGATCCACAGCCACGCAGGTATCACGCAGATGGCCAGGAAGTGGAGGAACCCCAGGAATTCGAAGAAGATCGGGTCTCGGACCAGATCATTCAGGCTGGAGAGGAGCAAGTCGAAGGTCAGGACGAGCATCACGTTGGCCGCCCCGGCCCCCCAGTACACCGCTATGACGGTCGACCATTGTGCCTTGTAGACGGACCAGGTGCGAGCCAGGATGTCCCCGACGGTGAACGTCGCCCCCATCCGGAAGGGAGTCCCCTCTTTCCGCTCGACGGACCCTCGCGTCGCGTCGTCGGTCGGGGACTGCCGCGGTTCATCGGGATGGGGACGAAGCTCCATCGGGCCGATCTCCTCGAGCCGGCTCGTGCCGGTGGCCTGTCATCGTGCCGGCGTGGCCATTCGACCGCGTCGGCGCCGCGCCTTGTGAACGATTCTCGTCGGGCTTCGCGACCCGTCAAGGTCTTGTGAGATCGCAGGCGGGGTCTGGTCCATCGACCTCATGCGATCACCGGTGAGCCATGCCCAGCCTACGTGAATCCTCCCTACGACGGCTACTGGCCGCGGAGCTGGGTTTCGGCGATCTCGATCGCCTTGAGGATCGCCCTGGCCTTGTTGACCGTTTCCTCGTACTCGTCCCCGGGGACGCTATCGTAAACCACCCCGCCGCCGGCCTGGATATAGGCGGTGCTCCCCTTGATGATGAGGGTCCGCAGGGCGATGCAGGTGTCCATGTTGCCCGTGAAGTCGACATAGCCGACGGCGCCGCCGTAAGGTCCACGCTTGGTGGGCTCCACCTCGTCGATGATTTGCATGGCCCGGACCTTGGGCGCGCCCGAGACCGTGCCGGCCGGCAGCCCGGCGCGGAGCGCGTCGAACGCCGACTGATCCGACCGGAGGCGGCCGGTCACGTTGGAGGTGATGTGCATGACGTGCGAATAACGCTCGACCTTCATCACGTCCGTGAGCTGGACCGAGCCATAGTCGGCGACTCGGCCGACGTCGTTGCGCCCCAGGTCCACGAGCATGATGTGCTCGGCGCGCTCCTTGGGATCGGCGAGCAGCTCCTCGGCCAGGTCGCGATCCTCGGCCTCGGTGCGACCCCGTCGGCGAGTACCGGCCAGTGGGCGGATCGTCACCAGCCCGTCCTCGACCCGCACAAGGATCTCGGGCGAGCTGCCGATCAGCGCGAAGTCGCCGAACGGGAGATAGAAGAGGAACGGGCTCGGATTGACGACCCGGAGGACGCGATAAATGTCGAATGGCCGTGCGCGGGTCTCGACCTCGAACCGCTGGCTCGGCACCACCTGAAAGATGTCGCCCGCCTTGATGTACTCCTGGCAATGCCGGACGACCGACTCGTACTGGCTGCGGGTGAAATTCGAGCGCACTTCCAGCGATGGCTGGGTGTCGGTGGCGATGTCGCGCACGCCCAGCTCGGGACCGCCTGCCGCGGCGAGTCGGTCGACCAGTTCGTCGACCCGATCGCAGGCCGACTCGTAGGCCGCCTTGGGGTCCGCGGCCGAACCGACATGGGCCTGGGCCACGACCAGGATCGTCTTGCGAATATGGTCGAAGATGACCATCCGATCGTAGAAGGCGAACGAGAGATCGGGCAGTCCGCGATCGTCGTGGGGGACGTTGGGTAGGTTCTCGGTATATCGCACCGCGTCATAAGACGCATAGCCGACAGCCCCTCCGGCAAACCGGGGGAGGCCCGGCAGGGCGAACGCCCGGTATTTCTCGACGAGCTGCTGGAGCTCTCGCATCGGATCGTTCGAAGTGAAACGCCGGACGGAACCCCCGGCGGCGGTCTCCGCGACGCTCACGTCGGACCCCCTGGCCTCGAATGTGAGGAAGGGCTCGGTCCCCAGGAAGCTGAAGCGGCCGACCTTCTCGCCGCCGATCACGCTCTCGAAAAGGAAAGACGGGGCCGAGCGCTCGATCCGGCAGAATGCCGAGACGGGGGTCAGCCCGTCCCCGGTCAACTGGCGGTACACGGGTACACAGGACGTTGACGAGTCCAGGCACCGGGCGAACTCTTCGTAAGCGGGGCGATAGCGACTCATCGACGGCCCATTTCCCCCAAGACTCGCGTGGGAACGACAATGCATGTACGTTAACACCCGGACTGAAGGCCGACAAGACCGGGTCTGCTCGACGTGACGAAGGGGCTCCGACCTCGCGGGCCTGCCGGAAATCTCACGGATGGTTTGCGTTAAGGGCGGCATCTCCGGAGGCGCCGCGGCGGGGTCGAGCCACCTCGGTTGCTTGACACCCCCGGAGGGAGAATTAGAATACGAATAAGATTACGCTCCATCGCCAGACCGTGGCAACACTCCCGACGGCGAGCCCGGTCGTGTGTCTCCCGGCGTGAGGAGGGGCGCGAGACGATTGTATCGCCGTCAGCGCAGATCGGGATCGGACCGGCGGAGTTGCCCATGAAATGCGAGAAATGTGCGAAACCCGCCACATTTCACATCACGGACATCGTCGAGAAGGGGAAGCATCGTGAGTTCCACTTCTGCGACGAGCACGCCCGGCAGCATCTGGCCCCTCCCGAGGAGGCGCTGGAGACGCCGACGATGAGCGAGATCGCCAAGAAACTGATCGTCGCCCCGGGTTCGCTCCGCGAGCCGTCGCCGGCGGACAAGCAGGTTTGCCCGGTCTGCCAGATCACGTTCCTGGAATTCCGCAACTCGGGGCGCCTGGGCTGCCCCTACGATTATGAGGTCTTCCGGGACGAGCTGATGCCGCTGCTGGAGAATATCCACGGTGAGACGCGGCATTCCGGAAAGGTCCCGCGGCGGGCACCGCGGAACACCCAGCAGCAGACGACCTTGATCCAGCTCCGTAACGAGTTGAAGCGGGCCGTTGCGGCGGAAGATTACGAGGCGGCGGCGCGGTTGCGGGATCAGATCAAGGTCATCGAGCAAGAGCAAGGGCGATGACGGCCGTAGCCCGGGCGTTGGCGCACCCCCCCCGGCCGACCGGTCGGTCATTCCCTGTCAGGTGGTCGGCCTCATGAGGTGTCAAAGGTGCCAGAAGGAAGCCTCGGTGCATCTGACCGAGCCGGTCGACGGCCAACGTCGCGAGCTCCATCTTTGCCAATCGTGTGCCCGGAAGGCCGGTCTCTCCCTGCCGGAGTCGCCACCGAACCTGGCCCTGGACGCGGTCGTCCAGAGCCTGATCGTGGCCAACGTGGGCGAGCTCGTCGGCGAATTGGCCGAGTTGACGTGCCCCGATTGCGGCATCAAGTTCATGGAATTCCGGGCCGGCGGCCGACTCGGCTGCCCCCAAGATTACCAGGTGTTTTCGGCAGGGCTTTTGCCATTGGTTCAGCGGTACCACGGCGCGAGCCGGCACGTCGGCAAGGTGGCCCGCGGTCATGAACGCACCGGCCATCGCCTGAGGCTCCGCACCCAGTTGCGCGAGGCCATCGCACGCGAAGATTACGAGCAAGCCGCCCGGTTGCGAGACCAGCTCCGCCTCAAGGATCCCAGGCATGACTCTTGATGACCTCACGAAATCGTCCGGCGAATGGCTGCGTGGCACGGGCCCGGAGAGCGACATCGTCATGTGCTCTCGCATCCGGCTGGCGCGGAACCTGGCCGACTTCCCGTTCACCAATCGCGCCAGCCGCAGCGAGAAGACCGAGATCGAGGCGCATTTCCGCGCGGCGTTGACCCACACCAAGCTCGACCTCAGCTACCTCGACGTCAACGGCCTCGGGTCGCTCGACCGCCAGTTCCTGGTCGAACGGCAGATCATCTCCCGCGAGCTCGCCAACGGCGACGGCCCGCGCGGCGTGGCGATCAGCACCCTGGAGAATGTCGCGATCATGGTCAACGAGGAGGACCATCTTCGCGTGCAGTTCATGTTCTCGGGCTTCCGCCTCCCCGATGTCTGGGACTCCGTCAATCAGCTCGACGACCGCCTGGAGGAACAGCTCGCCTATGCCTTCAGCCCCCAGCTCGGCTACCTGACCGCCTGTCCGACCAACGTCGGCACCGGGATCCGCGTCGGCGTGATGCTCCACCTGCCGGGGCTGGTCCAGACCAAGCAGATCGACAAGGTCTTCCGGGCCCTCCAGAAGATCAACCTGGCCGTCCGCGGCCTGTACGGCGAAGGGAGCCAGGCGTCCGGCGACTTCTACCAGATCTCCAATCAGCAGACCCTCGGCAAGAGCGAGACGGAGCTGATCAAGATCCTCACGGATGTCGTCCCCCAGGTCCTGGTCTACGAGCGTGCCGCCCGCCAGACCCTGCTCACCGAACGGCGGCAGCACCTCCACGACCAGGTCAGCCGGGCCTACGGCGTCCTCAAGACCGCCCAGACGATCTCCAGCGAGGAGACGATGCTGTTGCTTTCCAGCGTCCGGATGGGAATTAACCTAGGATTGATCGACGACTTGTCGATTGCCACGGTCAACGAGCTCTTCATCCAGACGCAACCGGCTTTCCTCCAGAAGCTTCGTGGCTCGGAACTCGGCGTCGAGGAGCGTAACGTGGCCCGGGCCACTTATTTGCGAAGCCGATTGTCGAACGGCCGGCAAGCACCGCGTCATTGAGTCGGGCATCTTCCTCGGTCCTGGGAGGCGTCGTGTCCCTGATTAGCTTTGAGATCGATCCGCTGAAAGTCCTCGGGGTGACGTCCGACGCGTCGCTCGATCAGATCCGCGATGCCTACCGGCAGAAAGCGAAGCGATTCCACCCGGATGCCGGCGGCGAGGAGTGGGTGTTCCGCATCCTCAGCCAGGCGTACGAGTTGCTCTGCTCGGCCCGGGTCCTCCGCGCCGCCCATTTCGAGTCGCCCCGCCCCTCCGTCCGTCCGGCCCCGACCGCCAGCCCGAGACCGCCCCGACGCGACCTCGAGACCGAAACGGTCCATGCCGGACTCCACGATAAAGACCTCGAGCCTTCCCATATCGTCGCGGTCGAGCATCTCTGCGTCCGGTATCTCTGGGATCACGCCAGCTACCTCTGGCTGGGCCAGGCCGTCCCCGATCAGGAGCGATTCCTGAGTTGCAGCCTGAATCTCAGCTGGCCGGATGAGACCCGGCCGGATCGGGATGATCCGATCCCGGAACGCGGCGAGATCCTCGCCGCCCTGGGGGAGATCTTCGACGCCGTGATCATCAGCACCTCCCCGGTCAATTCGCGATCGAGCATCGAGGACGACCGGTTCTCCGGCTGGCTGAGCTATTCGAGCTTCGACCGCTCCTCGAAGGCGCTCCAGGCCCTGCACCAGGCGTTGAGGACCCGCGGCCTGGGGCTCCGACAATGGTCGCGCGACCTGTTCCTACCCCGGGCCTGGCAATTCGACCGGAAAGAAGCGTGACCTTCGGTCGCGGCCCGTCAGAGATCGCCGATGACGGATTGCGGATGCATCCCATCTGGAATCTGGAATCTGTCATCGGGATTCCCTCGGAATATCGCCCCCCTCGAGTTTGGACACGATGGGCGCGATCAGCTCCTCGGGCACGAAGTGCTTCAGCGCTTCGGTCCCCCCGTACCGTACGACTTGCTTGATCAGCGAGCTGGAAACGTGCGAATATTCGGCGTCCGCCATGAGGAATACGGTATCGATCGTCGGATCGAGCCGGTGATTGGTGAGCGTCATCCCGAACTCGTACTCCATGTCCGAGAGGGTGCGGAGCCCGCGGAGGATCACCCGGGCGCCGATCCGTCGCACATACTGGACGGTGAGTCCTTCGAACGACTCGACCGAGACATTGGGGAACGGGCTGACCACCAACCGCGCCAGCTCGACCCGCTCCTCGATGTTGAACAGGGACGTCTTGTTGGGATTCACGCCGATGCCGACGACGAGATGATCGAAAAGCAGGCGTCCTCGCCGGATCACATCCAGGTGGCCGAGCGTGATCGGATCGAACGTGCCCGTGAAGACCGCCGTGCGATAGGGATCCGAGGTATGTGCGGCCATCGCGTCCCTCAGTGGATTTCCTCGAGTCCGGCCCGGAGCCGTTCGAGGTCGTCTTGATTGTTGTACACGTGGGGGCTGATGCGCAGCCGGCCGCGCCGGCAGGCGACCACGAGACCCCGGGTCCGTCGCAACTCGATCGCCGCGGCGGCCGGATCGACGCCGGCGCGCTCGAGGACGACGATCGTCGAGCGGTCCGACTCGCGAAGGGATCCATACACCGTCCATCCGGCGGTGGCGGCCAGCTCGCGGACGGCCTCGGCCCGGTCGACGATCCGCCGCGCGACGGCCTCGAGTCCCCATTCGTGGAACAACTCCACGCTGGCCCCGAACGTCAGCAGGCCCGGCATGCTGAACGAGCCGCCCTCCCATCGCTGGGCATTCGGCTTGAGCCGGAGTTCGACCCGAGGGGCATTGTACGAGCCGACGACGCTGTGCCAGCCCACGCCGATCGTCCGGAGCCGGTCGATCCAATCGCGCCTGATGAACAGGAACCCCGCGCCCTCGGGTCCCAGGAGCCACTTGTGCCCGTCGGCCGCGAGGAAATCGATCGGGGTGCGCCTCACGTCGATTCGATAGGGTCCGAGTCCCTGGATGGCGTCGACGAACAGCGCGACGCCGCGCGCCTGGCAGATCTCGGCCAGTGCGTCGAGGTCGTTGCGGAAACCGGTGGCGAACTCGACGTGGCTGATGGCCAGGAGCCGCGTCGAGCGATCGATCGCCGCGACCAGGTCCTCGAGCCAGATTCGTCCCTCCCGGCTGGCGACCTGCCGGACCTCGACCCCCCGGGCGGCCAGGTTCATCCAGGGCAAGAGATTCGAGGGGTATTCCTCGGCGGCCGTCACCACGCTATCGCCGTCTCGCCACGGATAACCCTCGGCGATCAATCCGATACTGTGGGTCGTGCTGTTGATGAAGGCGATCTCGTCGCGATGGGCATTGATCAGGCCGGCGACACGGTCGCGGGCCAACTCGAGTCGCCGTTCCTGCTCCGGCCAGCCGACGACGCCGTTCTGCTCCTGCTCGAAGGTCCATTCGCGGAGGACCTCTCCCGATCGCCGGGGCAGGGGAGAAACCGCGGCGTGGTCGAAGTAGGCCCAGTTCCGTGCCACGGGGAACTGGGTATCCCTCACGAGATCCCAGTCGATCTCCCGGGAATCATTCATGGGCAGAGTCTCCGGATCCGCGCGCCGAGCCGCGTGCATAACGACGGATGGAATCCCGGTCTCGGTCCGCTCCCGCGTTCTCGGAACTGACCGGATTCTTTCCCGACCCCCGTTGCCCAACGTCCCGGCTTGCGGTCACAATACGCACGTTACCGGGCGTGTCGACATGCAGCCTGGACCTCCGCGAACCCGGTCCTCGAGGATCGTTTCCATGCGTGCTCTCGCCTCGATTGTCCTGTGCGTCTGGCTATCCGCCCCCGCGTCCGCCGCCGATCCCGGAACGGCGAAGCCGCCGGAGCTCGCCCTGGAAGAGTATATCCTGCCCAATGGCCTGAAGGTCGCGCTGCATCGTGATCCGGGCGTTCCCCGCGTCACGGTCACGGTAGCTTATCACGTCGGGTCGAAGAACGAGAAGGCGGGGCGGACCGGATTCGCGCACTTCTTCGAGCACATGATGTTTCGCGGCACCAGGGCCGTGCCGAACTACGACATCCCGCTCCAGGAGGCCGGGGCCTCCGCGAACGCCTTTACCAGCCAGGACATGACGGTCTATTTCGAGACCGTGTCCAGCAACTTCCTCGAGCGGGCGCTCTACCTCGAAGCGGAGCGGCTGGCGTTCCTGCCCTCGGCACTCGATCAGCACAAGTTCGACACCGAGCGCGAGGTCGTCAAGAACGAGCGGCGACAGAGTTATGAGAACCGACCCTACGGACTCGACAGCGAGGCCATCCTCACCACCCTGTTCCCGAAGGGTCATCCTTACTCGTGGTCGGTGATCGGGTCGATGGACGACCTGAACCGGGCATCGCTCGACGACTTGAAGGCGTTCTTCGCCGAATTCTACCACCCCGCTAACGCGACGCTCTGCCTGGCCGGCGATTTCGACCCGGCCGAGGCCAAGGCATTGATCCGCAAGTACTTCGGGGGCCTGGCCGCCGGCCCGAAGCCGAAGTCCGTGGCCGTGCCGCCCGTCCCGGCGAAGGCCGAGAAGCTCATACGGTTCGACCGGGTCCAATTGCCCCGCGTCTACTGGAACTGGCCGGCCGTCGACGCCGACCATCCCGACGCCCCGGCTCTCGACTTGCTGGCCCGCGTGCTGGCCGGCGGCGAGACTTCGCGTCTGCATCGCGAGCTGGTCCTCGAAAAACGCCTGAGCAAGGACGTCATCGGCAATAGCTCCGCCTGGGAGTCGGCCGGCCGGTTCGCAATCCAGAGCACCGCGGCGAAGGGGGCAAGTCCCGAGGAAGTGCTCACCGCGATCGAGTCGGCCTTCGCGGCCGCCGTGCGAGCGATCAAGGCCAACCCGCCCACCGCAGACGAGCTCGCGCGGGCCCTGGCGCTGTACGAAAGGCAATCGTTCGCGCGCCTGACGCCCCCGCTCTACCGAGCGGTCACACTGGCCACCGGCTTCGCCCAGAAGAACGACCCGCGGCATTACCAGAAAGAGTTCGCGCGGTACTATCGGGTCACCTCGGCCGACCTGACCCGAGTCGCCAACACCTACCTGAAACCCGAGAAGGTCGTCGTGTGGACCGAGGCGGTCCGTCCGGGGCAGCCGAGGAGCGAGGCGGCGAAGGCCGGCCCAAACCCGTCGGCTACGGACACGAGCCCCTCGATCGCCACCGACCGCGCGCCGGGACCGGGCGTCGACTGGTCGAGGATGCCGGGACCATCGCCGGCCAGGCCGTTCCAGACGCCCCGGTTCGTGCGGAAGACGCTCTCGAACGGGATCGACGTCTGGTTCGCGTCGTGGAAGACCTTGCCCCTGGTTTCGGTCGAGCTGGTTGTGCCCTCGGGCACGGCCGACGACCCGGCGGGGAAGTCGGGCCTGGCGACGCTCATGGCCTCCCTGCTCGATAAGGGGACGACCCGCCTGACGGCGACCGAGCTGGACGAGGCCCTCGAAACGCTCGGAGTGACGCTCGGCACGGAGTCATCGACCGACAACACGAGCATCTCCTGGAGTACGATCGCCCGGAATCTCCAACCGTCGCTCAAGATCGTGGCCGAGGTCCTGGCGTCTCCTCGGTTTGACCCGAAGGACTTCGAGCGTGAGCAGGCGCTCGCCCTGTCCCGGCTGGTGCAGGGCCCGGACAGCGTGACCTGGCTGGCCGGCCGGGCCCTCCCCGTTCTCCTCTACGGCAAGGGGCACCCCTACGCCAACCCGGCGGATGGCTACCCCGAGACGGTCAAGGCACTGAAGCTCGACGACGTGAAAGCGTTCCACGCCGAACACATCGGCCCCAGGGGGGCGACGCTGATCGTCGTCGGCGACGTCGAGCCCGACGCCCTCGACAGCATGCTGGAGACGACATTGGGGCGGTGGACGGCGAAGAATTCCGGCCCTTCTCCCCGGCCCGCCGCTCGCCTGAAGGCCGATCCGGGCGTGATCTATCTCGTGGACAAGCCGGGGGCCGTGCAATCCGTCGTGAACGTCGGCCGGCTGTGGGGCGACCGTTCCGACCCTAGCTTTTATGCGACCCTGCTGGGTAATCGGATCCTCGGCGGCGATTTCCTGAGCCGGCTGAACCAGAACCTTCGCGAGAAGAACGGCTTCACCTACGGCGCGGGTTCGCGCTTCCGCTTCCGGCGATCGGGCAGCCTCTGGACCGTGAATACCGCCGTCCGGACCGACGCGACGGCGCCCGCGCTCAAGGAAGTCCTGGGCGAGCTCGACGGCCTGACGGGCTCCCGACCCTTGAAAGATCAGGAGATTGCCACCGCGCTCGGGGCCGAGGTAAAGTCGTACCCCGACCAGTTCGAATCCCCCAGGTCGATCGCCGCCACCCTCGGCGAGCTGGCCGAGTTCCATCTTCCATCCGATTACCTCGACACGTTCCTCCCCCGACTCCAGGCGACCCGGCCCGAAGCGATCGGCAAGACGATGGCCGAGGTGGTCGCGAAAAACGAGCGGGTCACCCTGATCGTCGGCGATCGCAAGGCCGTCGAGCCGAAGCTCAGGGCGCTGGGGTATTCGAGGATCCAGCCGGTGACCTACGATGGGCAGGGGATCTCCGACTGATCCGGCCTGGATCGAGGACGTGCGATCAGGATCCATGCGAAACCCACAGACCGTCACCTTGTCTGGAGCGAATGCCATGGTTGAATCACTCGCCCGGAGAATCGGGGACCATGTCACGTCATCAGGCAAGCCGCTCGCATTCCCTCCCGCTTCCGAGGATTGCATGCAGGAAGCCGAGGGGCGCCTCGGGTTCTCGATTCCACCCCTGCTCAAGCTTTGCTACTTGAAGGTAGGCAACGGCGGATTCGGACCGGGTTATGGCCTGATCGGTGTGCGCGGAGGGTATGAGTCCGACTTCGGAACTCTGGTCGAAACCTACGAGCAACTGAAGGGCGATTATGCATCCCAGGGCATGAGCTGGGAGGTCGGCCTCTTGCCATTCTGCGAGTGGGGTTGCGGGACCTTTTCGTGCGTGGATTGTGGCCGGTCCCGTCACGCGATATCACAATTCGAGGACTTCGAAGTACGCCCTCGAGCTTACACGCTCTCCGAGTTCTTCGAGATGTGGTTGGGTGGGACTGATATCCTGTCGCACGGGGCGAGTGCGCGTGCGGGGGTTCGAGTCATCAACCCATTCACGGGCAAGCCGACTGTCATCAGGCGACGAACCCAATGATCCCAGATCGAATCCCGCTCCGGATTATCCATTCACGGCCCGGCACATTTGTGGTTTTCTCGCTGGTTGCGATCGCGATCGCGGTCGTGCCAAGTTCGACCTTCGCCCAGTTCGAGCGTTACGAGCTTGGCCGTAGGCTTCGCGCGTTCGAGGTCGACTGGGATCGAGTCGACGACGCTCGGGCGAAGGCCAGTGCGAGCGCGTCGCTGAAGGCGGCCGTCGGCGCCTTCTTCGCGGTCCGGCTGGGGGATGCCGGCCGGGCGATCGCCGAGGCCCGTTTCGCGCTCCGGGCCGGCGTCCGACCGGGCGAGGGGGAGCGATGGGCCGAGTCGCTTTGCGTCAAGCCCGAAGCCCGCCTGATCGACACGAATCGTCCCGGCTTGCCGGTGACCGTCGCCGCGTTCTACTCCGATGACGCCAAGGAGCCCGAGAATGCGAGGATTCGCCTGACTCTCGGCTGCTCGGTCGACGCCCGGATCGAGGAGTCCCTCGGTTCCCTGCCGGTGACCGTATCACTCCCCGTCAAAGGTCTCGCGGCCGGAGATCATGTCTTGACTGCGGAGATCCGTTCGGGAGAGAAGTTGCTCGCCTGGACCGCCCAGACGATCTCGATCGCGGATCGGCTCGTGGGTCGGCTCGATGCGTTGAGAAAGACCATCGGCGGCTGGCCCGGAGACATGGCTTCGTCCACGGCGGATCGCGAGTCGGCCCGAAGCCAGCTCCGGATGCTCGAGTCTCTGGCCGCGAAGATGACCCTGGAGTCCGATTTCCCGGCCAACCGGATCCTCGCCGACCTCGAGGCGCAGACCCTCGCCGCCGATCGATCCCGGCCGTATCTCGGCAAGGATCGCGCCGGGCAAGCCTGGGTGACGGTCATGACCAGCACCGGCCGGCGTGTATCCACGCGGATCTTCGTGCCCGAATCCGCCTCCAAGGGGGATCCCTTGCCGGTCGTGGTCGCTCTCCACGGGGCGGGGGGGAGCGAGAATATGTTCTTCGAAAGCTACGGCCACGGCGCGATCGTCAATCGATGCCGCGAGCGTGGCTGGTTCCTGGTCGCACCGCGGAGCAATGCGTTCGCCGGCCCGCCGGTGGCGCAGGTCCTGGACGAATTGGCCGGGCTCTATCCGGTCGACCGCAAGCGCGTGTTGCGGGTCGGACATTCGATGGGGGCCGTTCACGCGGTGGCCGCGGCATCGAGCGAACCGACGCGGTATGCGGCCGTCGCGGCCCTGGGCGGAGGCGGCTCGATCCGCCCCGGACCCGCCCTCAAGGAACTGCCATTCTTCGTCGGGATCGGTTCGGAAGACTTCGCCCTGAGGGGTTCGAAAGACCTTGTCGCGAGCCTCGGGCGCGCCGGGGTCACAACCGTAACCTTCCGCGAATACCCGACGATCGAGCACCTGGCGATCGTCCAGGTGGCGCTCCCCGACGTGTTCCGGTTCTTCGACGAGCGGTTGAAGGCGAGGTGAGGGAAAAAGTGGACGGCAGGGAGCGGGGAAAAGAGATCCGGGATCAACACCGGGCTCACTCCCTGGATGCAAGCCGAGCGGAGGCGATCCGGATGTCTGAGCCGCGCCCATCAATACCGAGTTCTGCATCCGGCAGCGAGGATGGTCGTCACCGCCTGGCGTGGTGGGCGCTGGCACTCGCACTGATCTCTGGCGGGATCCTGCGGTCGGTCTGGATCGAGGACATCGAATGGAAGAATGACGAGCAATGGTCCTACGTGATGAGTCAGGAAGTGGGTCGGTCGCTGCCCTGGCCGGGCGTGGGAATGCCGACGAGCTTGAAATTCCCGAATCCCGGGCTGAGTGTGTGGATCTTCGTGCCGATCGGTCGAATGGCCGACACGCCGACGTCGATGGCAAGGTTGATCGTACTGCTGAACATGATCGGCCTGATCGGGTTCGCCGTGGCCGTCCGGGTCTATCTCCCTCCGAGCGAGAGGGAGCCCTGGCTCTGGGGGCTGGCGCTGCAAGCGGTCAGCCCTTACGCCATCCGATTGTCGAGGAAGATCTGGCCGCCGTCGATCCTGACCCCCTTGCTGCTACTGCTCTGGATCAGCCATCGGTACCGCCATGCCCGATGGGGGGCCCTCCTCTGGGGATTGGTCGGTGCCTTGATCGGCCAGGTCCACCTGAGCGGCTGGTATGTGGCCGCGGGCCTCGTCCTGGGCACCGCGGTCGCCGAATATCGGGGCAGCTTGCCCAGGTCTTGCCGATGGCGCTACTGGCTCCTCGGCAGCGTGCTGGGGCTGATCGGCACCATCCCATGGGTTCGGGCTCTGCCCGGTTCGGAACTCTCCGTGCCCGCGGAATCCCTCAGTGATGCGGTCGTGTTGAGGACGGTCGGATATGCGTATTCGGTGATCGCCGCCGCGACGAGCGCGTTTCCCTTCGCCTTCCTGGGGCTGGGTCATGAAACGCAGGACTTCTTCATCAGTCCGATCATCGACGGCGTCCCGACGCACATCACCGAGATCCTGATCCTGTACTTCGCCCTGGCGCTCGTCGTGAGGATCGTGGTGCGGCTGGTCCGCTCGATCGTCGCCCCGGGCTTTCGATGGGCCAGGCGAAGGATCGCGCACGATCGGGGCGCAAGTCCGGACGGTGATGCATCCGCGTCAGGGGAGCCGGACCATGCGGGCACGGAAGGCGCCTCTACCAGGTTCTACCTCTGGTCCACCGTTGCGATTCCGGGAGCTCTCTTTCTGCTGACGATCAGCGTCTACTTCTACCATTACTTTTTTGTGTTTTGCCCGTTCCTGTTCGTGCTGGTCGCGTCGTGCATGCTCCCCTGGCGCCGGGTCCTCCTGGGTATGGTGATCGCCCAGGCCCTGATCAGCTTTTCCTACCTCAGCTACATCCACGCGAAGGGTGGGATCCTCCACGGGGAGTATGGCCCGACATACGCGCGGCGCGTGAACCGATGAGGCCGGCAGCCGGTCTCGCGCGGGATCTCAGGATGACACCATTGGCACACGCTGTCGTTGATTCTTCCGGTTCGCCCAGCCCGGCGGCTCATCAACGACGCGCCGACTTGCCCACGACGAAGAGGGCGAACAGCACCAGGCAGGTGGTGCCGAGATAGCCGTCCAGCGGCCGACCCTCGGCCTTCTCGCCCCCGGGCGCCGCCTCTTCCTGCGCACGAGCCGACGTGGTCAAAGTGGGGCTGATCGCCAGCCCGAAGGCCAGGATCAACGGGGCAATGCGGCGGGCATATCGATCGAAAATGCGGCTCATCGTTCGCGTTCCTTGACAGGTGTCGGTCGTCGGCAAGAATCGTAAGTCATCGGCAGCCATTCTCGCAGGGGCCTCACGCGGCGGCGGAAGGCCCGCCGGGCCATCGCGACCGCCTTCCAGGCCGGCCCGCGCGAACGGAGGTGGGCGATGTAGTCATCGAGTCCGACCGCCCAGAATCGGTATTCGCGCCCGCGAAACTCGAAAGCGCCATTGTCGCGGGGCAAGGGGAACGGCCGGATCGGCTCGGCGTAGGCGAAGACCAGGACGGCCCGGAACCCGGGGCCGAAGATCGACTGCCAGCGCACCAGGGCGTCCAGGTCGTCCGTCGTGACCCAGTTCTCCCAGTCGCGCCGACCCCGCGCGTTCTTGCTCCGCTTGCCTTTCACCTCGACCACGAGGTTGGTGCCGAAGCAAGGGTAGAGCAAGAAATCGGGGTTCTTTAGCCCCTCATCGCCGAAGATCGCCCGTTTGGCCTCGTCGATGGCTACACAAGGGACGCGGAGCGATCGGATGAACGCTTCGAACGCCGCCTCGTAATGGTTGGATCGATTGGCCATCGACGTCGTGATCGCTGATCACCCTCGTCTTCCTGTTGGTAAGCGATATCCGCGCAACGGCTCGCCCTTGTCCACTCCATCATCCGGCTTCCCGCTCGACCGTCAAGGATCGGGCGCCGATTCCACGCCCACTGGCGCGACCATCGAACGGAGCAGGCCTGCCGGTCACGCAAATTGAGCGATGGTATGCCAGTTATCGGGGAGACGGAGATACGAGGCCGCGTGCTCCCCGTCGATGGCCTCCATGTTGAGAGTCGTGAATCGAATCCAATCTCCGCAGCCCGGACAACGGCCTACGAATCCTCGGCCCTCCCACCACGCACGGACCAGCGGCTTGTAGACGCCCTCCGGATCTCCATGGAGTTCGAGTTTGAAGTCGATCCACTCCATACGATGGGAATATCCGGGATGCGGGCAATTCGATTCGTCGTAATGGACGTGCGGCGACGCCATGGCGCGGAGCCCACCCACCTTCCCGGTAGAATCGGTCCAGCGTCTCGAACTCGGCCGGTGAGATTGTTGGAACGTTCATGAGGAGCTCCATCGCGTTCGAAGGCCGATCGACCCTGTCCGCGGCGATCGATCATCGGTTCCATACGTTCAGATCAGGCAGAATCGATCGTCGTCAGAGGTTTTCGTCCTACGGTCATCTGTCCACTAATCTTCCGATTTCCCGCCGGGTCGTCAAGGCTCCGATAGCGATTTGGAGCCGTTCAGGGTCACGATCGGCAGCGCGGGGCCGGTCGACGTGCGACGACGATGGGGGGGCAGGATGGCCTCGGCATATTCCCAGACCTGCTCTGGCGTCTCGAAGAGCTTCTCGAACGACCATTCGTCATCGTATTCGCAGTTTGCCGTCGTGTACTCCCGGCAGATCTTCGGACGATTGAGATAGATCCGGCAATGGTCCTCGGCCGTCAGGTACTGGCATCGCGTCATGACCAGGAGATACCACTGGCTCTTCTCCACATAGATCATCGTCCGGCCGTGGGCCAGGTACCAGCGGATGGCGTCGTAATCGTCCCAGGTCACCGGGTTATCGATGGGAAGGGAGAAGTATCGGCAGCACTTTCCCGTGCAATGGTCGCACAGGCATTCGCCCGGCATGAGCTGATCGCGGCTGGGCTTCGTCTTCCTGGGCGGCTTCTTGGCTTTCACGGCCCGACTCCGATACGCTCGTCACGGTCTTGGTGCAAGTACGAGGAGCACGCTCTGGCAAGGGCGGAAACATGGGCCTCGGTCGTGCAGCAGCAGCCGCCGAACAGGCGGACGTTCCACTCGAGGAGTCGAGGGACCGCCTCGGCAAACGCGGCGGGGCTGGAATTCGCGTCCGGAGCCCCATCCATCGAGACGCTCGGCTTGACGAGGATGGGACACGAGATCCCACGATCCAGGCGACGGACCAGCGCGATCGCCGCGTCGACGCCCGGCTGACAGTTAATCCCGACGGCCGTGACCCCCAGATCCACGAGCCGTCGCGCGGTCGCCAGCGGCGGCACCGGCCACTCCCAGAGACTGGCGAGGATCGGCACCGATTCGTCGACGCTCGCCCGGACTTCGCGGATCGCGCGGAGCAGCGGTTCGGCACGAAAGGTCTCGAACACGAGGGCGTCGACCCCCGCATCGAGCAGGACCGACGCTTGCTCCGCCGCCGCACCGGTTCTTTCCGCGGCCGTCGGGCCGATGTCGCCGATGACGAGACCGTTCGGCCCGATTGCCCGTCGCGCCAGGGCGACCGCCCGGCGATTGATCTCCTCGACGGCATCCGAACGCCCATATCTGGCCAACCATGACCGGTTGGCACCGAAGGTGTTGGTGAAGAGGGCTTGGGAGCCTGCCGATACGTCGCGTTCGTGGATGTCGAGGACTTCCCCCGGATGCGTCAGGTTCCACAGCGATGGGTCATCGGCCCGGAGGTCCAGCCCGCGGGCGAGCAGCCGCGTGCCCATGGCCGCGTCGAGGACGAGCGGACCGCGATTCATCGCATTGAGGAATGACCCAGGATCGCGAATAGCTTGGTTCCCGACGAGTGCCCGCTGCCTAGGTGTTCTTGGTCCGGTTGCGATATCGGGCGCTGACCCGGACGAGGAACCGATTCTCCTCGTCGCTCAGCGCCCCGCGTCCCTCGCGATGGATCTTCTCGAGGATCTCGTCCATCCGACGTTCCTCGGCGATCTCGCGGGCCATGCGACGCTCGCGGCGCAATTCGGAGCGGCGTCGCCGCCACCGCTTCAGGGCGCTTTCGCGATGGGGGCGCACCTTGGCGGACCCGCTTTCGAGGCTCGTGTACCCCTCCGAGAAATCGTAGCCGAACATGCCGTCGTCGAAATAGCCGCCTTCCTCCAGGAGTCGAGCCTCGACGCGAACCAGGTACTCGATGATGAGGGCCAGGAGGATGAGCGTCAGGCCGTCGCCGAGCCGCCAACTGACGAGGAGCCGCATCAGGCCGGCGAAGCCCAGGATCAGCGCGAAGGCACGGGCCGCGTAGAATGCGTAGGGATTATCCCGGGACGAGATCACCGACGTACTGCCCACGACGGCACGGAGCATCCGGCCTCCGTCGAACGGGAGGGCCGGGATCAGGTTGGCCAGCATCAAGACCCAGTTCAGGTAGCCGAACCAGCCGAGGATCCAGACCCGGCTGAGCGGCCTGGCCGTGACAAGTTCCGCCCCCTGGTGCACCCAGGGCGCGCCGATGGTCCCCCCGGATGCGCTGGCGTGCGCGATGGTATTGCCGAAAGGATTCCAGACGACCTGGGCACCAGCCAGCAGGTTCAGCCCGACCGCGATTCCCAGGAAGAGAGCGCCGCTGATGAACGGCCCGGCCATCGCGACCAGGAAATGCTCGCCCGAGCGCGGTACGTACGACGGTCCGACCAGGTTTCCCAGCGGCCAGAGGTGGACGTCTTCCTGGTCGCAGTCGAGCCAGTACGCCGTCAACGCATGGGCCAGCTCGTGGACCGCGAGTGCGAGGAGCAGGAGCCCCATCCAGCAGGCCGTCTCGCCGAGCTCGGGGAGCTTGCCTACCGCCGCCAGATTGACCGACGACCACAAGAGCCGGCTGGCCACGAAGAAAATCAGCAGGATGTGGACACGAACGGTCGTGCCGAACCATCGGCCAAGACTGAGGGGGGACCAAGTCAAGGGATCGTTCATGGCCGGCCACGCAGTATGGGTTGCGAGCACTCCATACGAGGGACGCTCGTCTCCTAACGACTTACTCTAACAGCCTTCGGCGCCAGTCGCAACGTGATCCGCAAACCCCATGCCGCTCAGAGATGAGGTTGCATGTTCCACGGATGCCCGATCCTTCAGGCGATCGCAGCTTTGTGCTAGACTGAAACTCACCAGACGGCTCAGAACCATCGCACGAATTTCGCCGAGCGAATCTCATGAAGACCTCCCCGGAGGAGTCGGATATCCGCGTCCCTGTCGACCTCGGGCCTCGCTCCTATGAGGTCAGGGTGGTGACCGGCCGGTCGAGCGAATTCGGCCCGTTCTGCCGCACCGCGCTCCAGGCCACATGGGCCGGCCAATCCTGCAAGACGGCCTTCATCGTCACCGATAACAACCTGGTCGAGCTTTCCTACGCCTGGGGCTACCGCGATGCCCTGGCCAGGGTGGGCATCGATGCACCAACCCTGGCCGTACCCGCCGGAGAAGGCAGCAAATGCCTGGCGTCGGCCGAGGGGCTCTACGATCAGCTCATCGGGGAGAAGGCCGATCGCAATACGGCGATCATCGCCGTGGGCGGCGGAGTCATCGGGGACCTCGCCGGCTTCGTGGCTGCGACCTATGCCCGCGGAATCCCATTGATCATGGTCCCGACCACCCTCCTCGCGCAGGTCGACAGCTCGGTCGGAGGAAAGGTCGGGATCAATCATCCGCGAGCCAAGAATATCATCGGTGCATTCTACCA
>JBKQHM010000520.1:0-15434 GCA_052148775.1 Isosphaeraceae bacterium
CTTGCACTGGCCCTCGAGGATCTTCAGGCTGCGGAGGATCGGCAGGCCGGCGTCCTGGAGCGTGGAGAGCTGCCGCGTGAAGGTGCACAACTGCTTGGTCGAGATCCGGCCGATGGTGAACGACTTCTTCTTCCGCCGACCGCCCTTCTTGGCCTTGCCCCGCGCCGAACTGGTCTTCTTCGCCTTCTCGGCAATCTTCGTGACGAAGAAGCCCTTCTGGCGGATCAGTTGCTGCGCCTCTTCCTGCGTGGCCGCGTCGATCGAGTCCTTGACCTCGCGCCCCGTGTGGTCCATCGCCTCGTACTGATAGGTCGGCATCGGTCTCGTCGCTCCTTTCAGTCTTGGTCACTGGTCATTGGTGATTGGTCATTGGTGATTGGTCATTGGTCATTGGTGATTGGTCATTGGTGATTGGTGATTGGTCATTTGTCACTGGTCATTTGTCTTGGTTGCGAGAGCCACACATTGCTGCGAGATCGAGGGTCGGCATGTCATGGTCGTTGGTCTCGCAAGGCATCGTGCGGTGTTCTCAGGAGGTCGGAAGTTTGTCGCTTCCTACCAATGACCAGTGACCAGTGACTAATGACAAGAGCGAGATCGAGGGTCGGCATGTCATGGTCGTCGGTCTCGGAAGGCATCGTGCGGTGTCCTCAGGAGGTCGGAAGTTTGTCGCTTCCTACCAGTGACCAATGACCAGTGACTCATGACCAATGACCAGCAACCAATGACCAGTGACCAATGACCAACAGCTCAGATATCATCCAGCATGGTCTCCCGCATGATCTCCTCGACGGAGGTCAATCCGGCGTGTATGTATTCCATTCCGACTTCGCGGAGGGTCCGCATGCCGAACTTGCGGGCGGCGTTGCGGAAGTCGTCGAGGGACGCCTCGGAGACGACCATCTCGCGGAGGGTGTCGTTCATGACGAGCAGCTCGTAGATGCCCTGGCGGCCCTTGTATCCGGTGTTATTGCACTTGTCGCAGCCCTTGCCGTAGTAGAACTTCTTGGTCGCGGCCTGCTCGGGGGTCATGCCGAGCTCCATGCAGATCTCGGGCGCCGGGGTGAACTCGGTCCGGCAGTTGGCGCAGATGCGGCGGACCAGCCGCTGGGCGAGCACGGCCTCGACGGTGGCGGTGATGAGGAACGTGGGCAAGCCCATGTCGCGGAGCCGGGTGATCGCCGAGGGGGCGTCGTTGGTGTGGAGCGTCGTGAAGACGATGTGGCCGGTCAGCGACGCCTGGATCGAGATCTCGGCCGTCTCCAGGTCGCGGGTCTCGCCGACGAGGATCTTGTCCGGGTCCTGGCGCAGGATGGCGCGGAGGCAGCTCGCGAAGGTCACGCCGATCTCGGGATTGACCGGGATCTGGATCAGGCCCTCGATGTCGTACTCGACGGGTTCCTCGGTGGTGATGATCTTCTCGGTGATCCGGTTGAGGTGGTTGAGCGTGGCGTAGAGGGTGGTCGTCTTGCCCGAGGAGGTCGGGCCGGTGACCAGGATGATGCCGTTGGGCTTCTCGACGATCTCGTACCACACCTTGAGGGTGTCCTCGGGCATGCCCAGCTTCTTGAGGTCGAGCTGGACGACGGTGCGGTCGAGGATCCGCAGCACGACGCTCTCGCCGAACATGCACGGCAGGGTCGAGACGCGGATGTCCACCTCGTTGCCGCCGAGGGCGAGCTGGATCCGGCCGTCCTGAGGGAGCCGGCGCTCGGCGATGTCGAGATTGGCCATGACCTTGATGCGGCTGGCGATCGCCGGGGCGAGGTGCCGCGGGGGCGGGACCAGCTCGTAGAGGATCCCGTCGACCCGGTACCGCATCTTGTATTCTTCTTCGAAGGGCTCGAAGTGGATGTCCGAGGCCTTGTCCTTGATGGCCAGCAGCAGCACCATGTTGAGCAGCTTGCGGACCGGCGCGGCCTCGGCCATCTCCTCGATGGCCTCGAGGTCGATCGTGTTGGTGTTGCGGCCGGCCATCTTCGACAGGCCCTTGTCCGACTCGATCTGCTTGACGACGTCCTGGATGCTCTCGTGGTGGCCGGCGTAGAGCCGCTCGATGGCGGCCATCACGTCGGCTTCGGAGGAGATCGCCCCCTTGACCTCGGTGCTGAGGAACATCCGCAGGCTGTCGAGCGTGGACGGGTTCTGCGGCTCGGCCATCACCACGGTGATGCTCTTGTCCTTCTTGTTCTGCGAGAGCGGGACGATCTTGTAGGCCGTCGCCATGCTCTCGTTCACCAGCTCGGTCATCTCGGCGGGGATGGTCACGTCGGCCACCTTGACCACCTTCATGCCAAGCTGTTCGCCGAGCGCCTTGAGCACCTGGTCTTCCTTCACCAGGCCCATGCGCGTGGCCACCTTGCCGAGCAAATCGGTGCCGGTCCGCTTCTGCTCCTCGAGGACCTTCCAGAGGGTATCCTCGTCCAGATACCCCATGTCGACCATGATCGTGCCGAGTCGTCTTGCCATGTGATCCTCAGTAGGCAGTAGGCAGCAGGCCGTAGGCCGTTCGCGGAAGTGTCAGTGTGCAAAGCCCCATGTACTCACCCGGCTCCTTCCCCGCGCCGACCATCCGCCCCGGTCTGCTGTTACCCAATAAGATTGATATTCGCGCGCTGTGACTCGTCTCGTCTCGTGTGCCCAGGGACCGGGGACGTTCAGTCGCCCTACGGTCCTTCCATCTCAACTGCCTACTGCCTACTGCCCTCGGCTGACTCCCTCTTATTCCTCCTCCTCGCCTTCCGCCTCGTTCTCGTCGAAGATGCCCTTCTTGGCGTTCTCGATGCGTTCCTTCAAGTCGTTGGGCTTGCGGGACTTGAACATCACCTCGTTCTCCTCGACGAGCCCCTGGCGCCAGAGGTTGAAGAGGCTGTCGTCGAGCAGGATCATGCCGTGCTTGCGCCCGGTCTGGATGGATGAGTCGATCCGGTACGTCTTGTTCTCGCGGATCAGGTTGGAGATGGCCGGCGTGACGACGAGCATCTCGTAGGCGGCGACCAGCCCCTTGGGCTTGCGGGGCAAGAGCGCCTGGGCCAGGATGCCGAGGATCGCGACGGACAACTGGGTGCGGATCTGGTCCTGCTGATCCTTGGGGAAGACGTCGATGATCCGGTTGACGGTGCCTTCCGCCGAATTGGTGTGCAGGGTGCCGAAGACGATGTGGCCGGTCTCGGCGGCGGTGATCGCGGCGGAGATCGTCGCGAGGTCTCGCATTTCGCCGACGAGGATGATGTCGGGGTCCATTCGCAGGGCGCGGCGGATGGCCTCGGGGAAGTCGGGGACGTCGATCCCGATCTCGCGCTGATTGACCAGGGACTTGTTGTGCTTGTGGAAATACTCGATCGGGTCCTCGATCGTGATGATGTGGCGGTCCATCGTGGCGTTGATCCAGTTGATCATGGACGCCAGGCTCGTGGTCTTGCCCGAGCCGGTCGGCCCCGTCACCAGGATCAGACCCCGCGGCCTCGTGATCAACTGCTCGACCACCGGGGGCAAACCGAGCTGTTCGAATGTCAAGAACTCGTTGGGAATCCGCCGCAACACCAGCCCGACATTGCCGCGCTGCTTGAAGACGGCGACCCGGAACCGGGCCATATCGCCGAACGCGAAGCCGAAGTCCGTACCACCGACCTCCTGGAGCTCTTGCTGGCAACGCTCCGGGGTGATGCTCTTCATCAAGGAGACCGTATCCGCAGGCTCGAGGACCTTCGTGGCCAACGGACGCATGTGACCATGCAGCCGAAGCATCGGCTGACTCCCCACGGTCAGATGCAGATCGCTGGCCTTCTGGCTGCAGACGGTCTGAAGCAGTTTGTCGATGAGCAGCGTACCCATGGCCCTGGACTCCCTCCGCGGTTACATCAATGGAACCCGATGCGATCAGCCGGCCGCCCCCTTTGTCGGGGGGCTTGACTTATTCCGATGAGCCAGGTGTCCAACGAATTGTGACCGCGTGCCTTGAAGTTAGGGCGAGGTGCCACTGCCCCCACAGCATCAGTATTATTTCGGTAGATCGGCCTGGATCAAGCGCGGCGCTCTCTTCTTGACCAACGAACACGGATCGATCCACTCTTGGCGGCTCGCACGATGGGCCAGCCCCGATGGACAGAATGCCACACAAGACCGCCGAGAGCGAATCCCAGTTTCCAGTAAACCCAGTGGGGGCGGCGTCGGGTCCGAGGGCGGAATCCTGACGCGTCGCAACGGCCGGCGCCGCCTGGAGGCGGTGCCGGCACGCGGCGGGACGACCCGCGATCAGGCCTCGCGCTGGGTAATGCGCATCACCTCCTCGATGGTGGTCTGGCCCTTGAGGGCCTTGACCATCCCGTCCTCGAACAGTGTATGCATCCCCTGTTTACGGGCCAACTTGCGGACATTCTGCGTCGATTCGCCCTTGAACGTCAATTCCCGGACCTGGGCGGACATGGTCATCAGTTCGTAGATTCCCATGCGGCCGCGATAGCCTGTCTTATTGCAATTGGAGCATCCCTTGCCCTTCATGAAGTTGGCCTTCTTGACGATCTCCGGCTTCAAACCCATCCCGATCAGGATGTGCGCCGGGGGCTCGTAACGCACCTTGCATTTCGGACAAACCTTCCGCACCAGCCGCTGAGCCATGATGGCGAGTACGGAGCTAGCAACCAGGAATGGTTGGATGCCGATGTCCACCAGGCGTGTAATGGCACTGGGCGCATCGTTCGTGTGTAATGTACTGAAAACCAAGTGTCCTGTCAGGGATGCCTGGATTGCGGTCTCAGCCGTCTCCAGATCGCGGATTTCGCCGACCAGGAGGATGTTGGGGTTCTGCCGGAGCATGGCCCGGATGATCCGCGCGAAGGTCATGCCGATCTTGGCCTTCACTTCACATTGGTTCACTCCGGGCAAGTAATACTCGACGGGGTCCTCGGCCGTGATGATCTTCACGTCGGGTCGATTCAGCTCGTTGAGCGCGGCGTAGAGGGTGGTCGTCTTGCCCGAGCCCGTTGGCCCGGTGACCAGCAAGATCCCGTTGGGCCGCTTGATCATGCCCTTGAAGCGGTTCCAGTCATCGTCGCCGAACCCGAGATCCTGCAACCCCACCTTGATATTGTCGCGGTCGAGGATTCGCATGACCACGGACTGGCCGTGGCTGGTTGGGATGATGCTGACACGCAGGTCGATGTCCTTGCCGGCGACCAGGATCTTGATCCGGCCGTCCTGGGGGCGGCGTTTCTCGGCGATGTCGATGTAGCCCATGATCTTGATACGGCTGACGATCGCGCCCAGGAGTCGCCGGGGGGCGTTGTCCCGCTCCATCAAGACGCCGTCCACCCGGTATCGGATCCGGACTCGGTCGGCGAACGGCTCGATATGGATGTCGCTGGCGCGTTGTTGCACGGCTTCCTGGATGATGAGGTGCACCAGCCTGATGACCGGCGCATCCCCCTCCTCCAAGGTGTTGGTCGTGCCCGGCTTGCCGGAGGTCGTGCCGTCCTCGGCGAAGTCGATCGCCGTGTCGGTGAACTCCTGGAGCATGGAGTCGACCGACTCGGTCTCCGACGACGAGGCCCCATAATGTTTATTGATGGCCTCGACGATGGCTTCCTTCGGCGCCAGCGAGACCTCGATCTCCCGGTTCAGGACGAATCGGAGCTTGTCGATCGTCTCGAAGTCCATGGGGTCGTGCATGATGACCCGGATGGTCCCGCTCTGTTCGGCGAGGGGCATGACGATGTTTTCGCGGGCGAGCGATTCGGGCACCAGCTCGATGACGGAGGGGGGGATCTCGATTTCCTGGAGGGCGACGAACTGGAGGCCGTGCTGTTCGGCCTTCGCCTTCATGATATCATCGATGTCGGCATAGCCCAGTTTGACGAGGGCTTCCTCGACGGCGCCCTGGGAACGAGAGGCTTCTTTGAGTTGATCGGGGCCGATCACCCCACGTCGGATGAGAATCTCTGTCCAATCCCGACTCTTGGCCATGACTAACGACTCCGGAGATGAACGTCACGCTGACCGGAAATGGAGGCGCGGGGACTGTTGTCGGTCGGTCGGTGGGGGACGCGACGACAATGCCTCCAAAGCTTCCCCACTTGCTGGAAGATGGCGAGAGCGCTAGCGGGATAATGCGAAGTACGGAATACGACCGGTTCTGTGACCAGGACGACCATCGGGCCGCAACGACACAACGAATGAGGATGACAGGGATGAAGGAATCGATGATAACACTTGAACTTACCAAGAATCCGATCCTTGGGCAAGGAATTCGCTAGGATTTCCCCATTGTGCCGATGGCCGGTTGCTGTGCCAAGTGTACCGCGCCGGAATGGGCGGGACGATCTTCGCGGTCCGATATCAGGATGGATCTCCTCGGGCGCGGGCCGGCGGTTAGCTTTGGGACGGAGTGCCGGTCATTCTTCGAAGAGGACGGTCCTGTCTCCTTCGAAGACCTCGCCGATGATCCAGGCGGGGGTTTGGGCCTGGTGATTCAGGTAGCGGACGATCGAGCCGGCGTGGTAATCGGCGACGATGAGGATGAGTCCGATGCCCATGTTGAAGACGCGGTCCATCTCGTCGACGGTGACGGAGCCGAGGCGTTGGAGCCAGGGGAAGACCTTGGGGACGGGCCACGACCCGCGTTTGAGCCGGATGGCGCAGCCTTCGGGGAGGACGCGCGGGGGGTTATCGATGAGGCCGCCGCCGGTGATATGGGCGATGCCGTGGATGATCCGCTTCTTGACGCGATAGTTCCGGTAGATGGTCTTCATGGCGCGGACATAGATCCGGGTCGGCTCGAGGAATTCGTCGGCCACGGATCGGCCGAGTTCCTGGACGAAGGCGTCGGGGGTCAGGCCGGCCGCTTCGAAGGCGATCTTGCGCGCGAGGCTGTATCCGTTGGAATGGAGGCCCGAGCTGGCCAGTCCGATGACCTTGTCGCCGGGCCGGATGTCGCGACCGTCGAGGATGTGCTTCCGCTCGACGACGCCGAGGCAGAATCCGGCCAGGTCGTATTCGCCGGGGTGGTAGAAGTCGGGGAGGATGGCCGTCTCGCCACCGAGGAGTGCGCACTCGGCCTCGATGCAGCCGTCGCTGATCCCCTTGACGACCTGGAGAGTCAGCTCGGTATCGTCGCGGCTCATGGCGACGTAATCGAGGAACAGCAGGGGTTCGGCCCCGGCGCAGAGGCAGTCGTTGACGGACATGGCGACCAGGTCGATGCCGACGGTCGCGTGCCTGCCGGTGGCGAAGGCCAGCTTGAGCTTGGTGCCGACGCCGTCGGTCGAGGCGACGAGGACCGGGTCTCGGTAGGTCCGCGAGAGGAGGCCGATCTTGTCGTCGAGGCGAAAGAGCCCGGCGAACCCGTCCTTCCACTCGATCACACGGGGCGTGTACGTGCGCCGCAACAGCGGCGGGAGTCGGGAGATCGTCTCGTCGTAAGTCTGGAGGTCCACTCCGGCCGATCGATAGTCCATCGGAATCCCCCCACGCTCATCCACGCGGAGCCTGGTAAATCGCCGGACGGTAACGTGGTTTCGGGACCGGCTTGCCCGCCTGACGCGCCGAGTCGAGCCAGGCCGCCTTCGCCTTCTCCAACTCGGCCAACGCCTCGGCGGGCGTAGTCCCGAAGGCGGAGCACGACCGAAGGTCCGGGACGTCCGCGATGTAGCCTTCGTCTTCGGTGCTATAAAAAATGTTAATATGATAGTCTTTCATTGCCAATCCTCGAAGTTCAAGTCATTCTCCTCGACGAGCCTGATCAGTTGGCGTACCTGGTAAGGCTTGGCCTTTCCGTCGACCTCCTGAAGATTCAGGGGATGGTCGACGTCCGGATGAACCAGAATATGATGGCTGCCGTTAATTCGAGCGAGCTCGAAACCGAAGGCTTGGGCCAACTTGAGAAGATCCTGGAATGAGAGATTCTTCGGGCGATTGAGCGCCTTCTGGAAGAGCTTGCGTGGATTCATGATCCCTGGCTTCGTCCCGATTCCGGTCAGCCTTGTCCCGTCTCCTTATCATAACGGAACGATCGGCTTGACGGCATGGCGGTCTTGAGGAGGTTTCCTACCGGGTCGACAGGGCGACCGGGGTCCTTGATCGGACCATCGATGGGGGTTATCCTGGAAGGCATCACGGCTCAACGCACCGGCCCAGGCCGGCCCGCCTCATGAACCTACCGGGAATCGATTTCCATTGATGTCCCCAGATACTGGGAGATTCGCAGCATGATCCGGAAATGGATGGTCTTCGTCCTCACCGCCGGGATCCTCGTCTCGCTCGGCCTCGGCGCCGGCCTCTTGAGGGCGGACGACGAGAAGGAGTCGGAGCTCGAGAAGATCATGGAACAGGTGTCCAAGCACAACGGGGCCATCGTCAAGGGGATCCGCAACGCGGTGAACTTCAAGAAGTCCCAGAAGGACGTCGAGAAGAGCGCCAAGGAGCTGGTCAAACTCGCGAAGAAGGCCAAGCCGCTCAAGGATGCCCTGAAGAAGGCCAAGGATCTCCAGGACCCGGCGAAGACGTGGACGGAATTGATGGACGCCATGGTCAAGGAGACCGAGAAGTTCGAAGCTGTCGTCGCAAAGCCGGGAACGACCTACCAGCAGGCGAAGGACGCCTTCCGGCCGGTGACGAAGAATTGCACGGAATGCCACGACAAGTTCCGGACCGATGAAGACAAGTTCTGATCCTCGGGCCGAGGCCGTGCCCGGCGCGCCGCGGGGCACGGATCGGCCCGGATTCTTCCCCGACGATCGCGCGATGGCCTGTCATGACGTGACGCTGTCGAGCGTGATCGAGGATCTCGCGCTCGATGAGGCGATGCTCATCGAGGCCGACGAAGGACGAGGGCCGCCGCTGGTCCGCTTCTGGGAGCCCCGGCAATACGCGGTCATCCTGGGGGCCTCGCGACGGCTCCGCGACGACGTCCAGGTCGACGCCTGCCGGGCTGACGGGGTGCCCATCCTCCGCCGATCGAGCGGCGGGGGGACGGTGGTGATCGGCCCCGGCGCGCTCAACGTGACGGTGATCCTGCCCGAGACGGCCGCGCGCGGGCTCTCGGCCGTGGACGAGGCCCAGCGCCATGTCCTCGATCGGATCGCCGCGTCGATCGCCCGCGCGGGGCGGCCGGTCCACGTCCTGGGCCACGGCGACCTGGCCATGGGCGACCGGAAATGCGGCGGCAGCGCGCAGAGGCGGCTGAAACGCTGGTTCATGGTCCATTGCTCGATCCTCTACCGGTTCCCGATCGACCGGATTGTGCGCTACCTCGCGACCCCCGCCCGGCAGCCGGCTTATCGCCAGGGTCGCGCCCATCGCGATTTCTTGAGCAACCTCGAGCTTCCCCGCGAGGCCCTCGTGGATGTCCTCCGTCCCGGAGATTCCCCGTGCGCGGGGCCCTCCCCTGCCCTGGACGCCCCGATGCGTCTCCTGCCTTCCCTGCTGGCCGAAAAATACGCCAATCCGGCCTGGGTCGAGCGCTTCTGACCGGTCGTGCTGGGCCTGCGGGCCAGGCCCGATGCGCCACCCGTCTATCGGATCCACCAGGCGTACGCCAGCAAGCCGATCATCGCGGCGATCAACACGAACATGATGACGAACGGAGCATACGCGACGACCACGCATCCCAGGGGCAAGCCTGTGCCGGCCGACGTCTCCCGGATCGCCTTGGCCCACTCGCGCACGGCCGCCTCGTCGAACTCCAACGGCATGCCGGCTTGCAGCTTCTCGCCGGCGTCCTCCAGCGCGGGACGGTCGGACGCCTGATCCGAGAGCATCACGGACCGCGCCATGTCTTCGGCCTGCTCCGGGATGAAGCCGCACGCGGGGCATTGCGTGAAGGCCCCGACCTTCATGCGACCGCATCGGATGCAAACGGCGACGGTCATCGCTTGCTGATCTCCCTGGAAGTCGTAGACATAGGGCCTCCATCGTCACAGGGATCGATCGTCCGGGCGTCGCGATGCAACGGACCAATGAGGGTCCATCGTGGGTGCCCGTGTACGGGCCCTCGTGTAACGCCTACGCTGATTATCGCCGAAGCCGCAGAGATTGCGACTCCCAGCCCATGCTCCTACGTCGAGGGCTGAGGAGCGGTGCCCCGATCGCTTCGGAGAGGGTAGAGTCGAGCCCTCGAGTGGGGTCGGGCTCTAGTCGTTGCGGCTGCGCGATTCCACGCGGAAGGCCCCTTCGAGGCACGTGCGCGAACCAGTTATGTAGAGTTCGAGAACGCTTCGGTGCCGTCAGACCGAATCACACTGCGCCAGGTCGAGAAGGGAGTCCGAGTTTCCTCCGGCCGAGAAGGACGTCATGAGGCGCCCCGTGTGGTGCGAGTCGGGTGTCATGACCCCGACTCGCCTCGGGGAATCGTGATATCGTCGGCGGGATTGCGCACCGGCGACGGGCGGGCCGAGGGTCGGCCTCCAGGGCCGCGGACCAGAATCGGGCGGAAGCGGTATACCAACTCTTCTTGTAGCAAATCTGGGCCAGGTCGAGCCGCTCGGCGACGTCGTTCGGGCGGTCTTCACGCGGCCTGGTCCGGCCTCACCGCGGCTTCGACTCGCCGGCCTTGCGGATCAGGGCATCGACCTCGGCCCAGAGGGCCAGCCAGTCACTCCGCTCGGCCTCGGGCAGACTGGCGAGGCCCTCCGCATCGCGGACGGTGATCAGGTCGGTGTCCTTCCGCCATTGTCGCATCGCCCGGAGTACGAGGTTGCGGGCCTGGGGCGAGCCGGATGCCAGCATCTGGGTCCAGATCTTCAGGTCCACCTTGAGCCACCGGAGAGCCAGGCGCCGTAAGCCGGCGCTGGACGTGGCGTCGGGCCGCGCTTCGCCTTGACCTTTTCCCGCGGCGGCCATCGCGGCGGTGCAGGCCGCACTGAACCAATACTGGAAGCGGCGATCGTCGCCGAGCGCCGGATCCGCCTCGAGCGCCCAGCCCCAGTACCGAGCCGACGCAACGAACCTCTTCTGCTCGGAGCAGATCAAGGCCAGGTCCAGCGATTCCATGGGATCCTTCGGCCGTATGCTGCTGGCCGGACTGATTGGCAGCGGCCGAGTCCGCGCGGCCATTCGCTCGATGTGGGCGACCCATGCCGCGGAATGCCAGCGGTCGGGGACCAGGTTCGGACGCATCTCCTGGACCTTCCGGATCATGGCCAGTGCTTCGGCGTAGTCTCCCTTCTTCTGGAAGGCTTTCGCGATTTCGAGGAAGACCCTACGGTCATATTCCTGAAAGTCCTTCAGACGTATCGCCTCACGATACTCGCGTATGGCCCCGTCGAAATCCTCCCGATCTCTCAGGATGGTGCCGAGCGACCCGTGGAGCCAACCAATGGAAGGATTAGCCCCGATCGCCGCGCGGCATTCGGCTTCGGCTTCCTCCAAGTGGCCGCCCCAGCGCAGGCAAGTGGCCAGGATGGAACGTGCCGAAATATCATGGGGCCTGATCCGGACGGCTTCCCGTGCTTCCGCGACCGCGTCCTCAGGTCTTCTTTGCGCCAGCATGGCCCCGGCAAGAACGAGACGGGTGGAGACGCTCCAGGGACGAATGGCGACCGCTGTCGCCAGGTGTCGCAAAGCCTCCTCCGGGTCCGGGAAAAGATCGTCATCATAGGGGCGCTCTTCCAGCGGCGGGCCGAGGGCGCAGGCCAGCTCGAAATGGACCCGGAAGTCGCCCGGGTAGCGGCGGGTGGCCCTCCGCAAGACCGACGCGGCCCGCTCGCCGTCGCCACATCCGAGCTTGAGCTGACGGGCCAGCAAGAGGAGGCCCGGCGCGGCCTGATCCTCCAGCCCGGGGGCTCCGGCCATGCTGTGCAACTCGGCCACCGCCGCGGGGTCGTTGTTCCCAAGCTTCTCCCGCAGGACGTCGCGCCAGGGCTCGGGGTCCCCCCCCGTGCGGCGGCCACCAGGCGCCGCCAGTCCGCTTCACGACGGCCCGCCGCTCGACGCACGAAGGCCCAGTCGTCGAGGTATCCGGCGAGCTCAACTGGGTCCGTTCGAGACGCCAGCCACTTACCGGCCTCATCGGGCCTGGTCGCATCGAGATCGAGCCCAGCTTTGCGGAAGGCTTCAGCATAGCCGGCGTCCGTCCGCTTCAAGTCACGGTTTGTGACTCGGCTGCCCCGGACTGATTCGAGCTCCTCCAGCAAGACCCGATCGACCTCGATCTGCCGCGCCTTCTCCGCCGCGGTTGATCGGCCGCTCTCGACCTCGGAGGCCAGCGAATCGACCCGCCTCCTGAGGAGTTCATCCGCTTCACTCTGCGCCAGCAGCCCCTCCACACGCTTCGCCGCCGCCTCCGCGGCCGACCACCGCCCCGCTTCTCCAGGAGGCGCCGACCTCGCCTCGCCGAGGAGCCGGGCCGCGTCCGACAGGGCCTCGTCGACGGCCAGGGCCGTCTTCGCGAGCCGGTCGGCTCTCTGCCGCTGATTCCAGGCGTATCCCCCGCCGCCCAGCAGGCCGAGCAGGATCAGGCTCGCCGCGACGACCGTCGTCACCCTGCGCCGGGCCCGCTCCTCGACGCGCTCCAGTTCGGCCCGTCGTAACCGGTCCTGGACGCCCGCCAGGTAGGCCGTCACCCGGTCGGAGACGGCGCCCGCCGTGGCCGGCCGGTCCTGCGCCTCGCGCGCCAGGCAATCCTTCGCCAGGGAGATCAGGTCGGCGTCGGCCCCGCAGGCGTCGAGCCTCGCCAGGGCGCCGGCCGTGTCGCCGAGAGCGGCGGAACGCTGGATCTCGCCCGAGTTGCGGCCGACGAACGCCGGCTGATCGGTCAGGATCTCGCAGAGGATCGACCCGAGCGCGAAGACGTCGGCCCGCTCGTCGACGTGCTCGATCTCGCCCCGGGCCTGCTCGGGGGCCATGTAGCTCGGCGTGCCCAGGACCGACCCCGCCTTCGAGAGGTCGCTGTCGGCCGAGCCGCTCCGGGCCGTGGCGATGACCGTCTCGTCACGCGGGACCTTGCCGGCCTCGGCATCATCGGTGACACCGCCGCGGGCGAGGACCTTGGCCAGGCCCCAATCCATCACCTGGACCTCGCCGAAGGCGCCGACCATGACGTTCGACGGCTTGAGGTCGCGGTGGATCACCCCGCGCGCGTGGGCGTAGGCGACGGTCTGTGCGGCTGCCTCGAAGATCGTCAGCAGCCGGGGCAGGCCGTCGCGGGGGTCCTTGCGAGCGGCCAGGAGCCGGGCGAGCGTGTCCCCATTGACCAGCTTCATGCTGAAGAACGGCCGGCGGTCGCCCAGGGTGCCCATCTCGTAGATCGGCACGACGCCGGGGTGCTGGAGCTGGCCGCCGATCTGGGCCTCCTCGACGAACCGGCGGACCATGTCGGCATCGTCGCGGAAGTCCTCGCGGAGAACCTTGAGCGCGACGTCGCGCCCGAGGTCGGGGTCGCGGCCCTTGAGCACGGCACCCATGCCGCCCCGAGCGATCTCGCCGTCGATCCGGTAGCGCGTGCCCTGGCCGGGGTCGCCGCCCCCCGGGCGGTGGAGCGGCGGCTCGGGCCCGCCGTCGGTGTCGCGGAGCAGGACGTGCGGGACCGCGCCGACGCTCGCCGAGAGGGTCTCCAGGACCCCCCGTCCGGGAGGCCGGTGGTCGCCCGTCTCGCCCGCGCGATCGGCCCGGGGTTGGAGGCCCTCGCGTCGCCGCCGCCACTCGAGTTCGATGGCGATCAGCTCGGCCTTGAGGGCGGCCCGGAACGGCCCGTCGCCGAAGGGCAGGTGATCCTCAAACCGGGGCCGGCCGCCCGATCGCCACGCCGCCTCGAAGCGGTCGCAGAGCCGGTCGATCTCCTCGGCCTCGCCGACCGAGACCGTCGCCGGCCCTTCTCCCCGCCCGTTGTCCGACCCGATGCCAGGTTCGCTCATGAGTCCCCCTCGGCCAGCCATCGCTTGCGGATGAGGGCCAGCTTCCGCTCGACGGTCCGCAGCCCGCAGTCGAGTGCCGCGGCGATCTCCTCGTTGGAGTAGCCCTCCAGCCTGAGCCGGACGACCTGCCGGAGCGAGTCGTCGGAGAGGGTCTCGAACAGCCGGCGCGACTCGTCGGCCACGAGCGCCGCGAACTCGGGCGAGGGCTCGGCGCCGGCGACCTCGGCCAGGACCCTCGCGTCGTCGAATTCGACGAGTCCGCCGCGCTTGTGGCGGAGCTCGTCCCGCGCGGCGTTGCTCGCCTTGCGCGAGGCGATGGTGACGAGGAGCCGCCAGAGGTCGTCGCGGCTATCCAGGCGATCGAACCGGCCGGCGGCGGCGCCTCGAAAGAAGCTGTCGAAGACGCTGAGCGCGACGTCTTCGCCGTCGGCGGGTCCCTGAGAGGCACCCCGCAGTCGCCCGTGGGCCAGCCGCGCGAGCTTGGCGAAATAGCGGTCCCAGAGGCGCTTCGAGGTGTCCTCGTGCCTCGACGTGCCGAGGCCTCTGATCCAGCCGGTGACTGAGTCGGTGTCGTCGGTTCTCATGGGGAGCGGCCTCGCTCATCCGGGGGGGCTTTGATCAAGAGAGCATTGTAACAGGCCCGACGCGGAATCGCAGGAGCCTTTCTCCGGGGGATCGACCGACGTGCGGCCGGAACGTCGGGCCCCTCATGGGCTATCACCATCCCCGCGCCCGACCCGCCGCGCCCGCCGCGATTTTTTGGCGAGGGGCCCGCCTTCGCGAGTTTCTCCGAAGTTTGGCGGGTCGGCGGCCGGGGCGGTGATCCTTCTCGTGGACAAGGTGACATGGTCACGTCCGAGTGGCCATGCCTTAGTCCTGTAAGTTGGGCGCCGCCCACCGTCCGGGGTGGCCGTCGGAGACGGTGGGCGGCGCCCACCCTACAAGGCTAGCGCAACGATAAGGTTGGCGAACGGCGAATCTTCAAAGGAGCAACTCTGATGATGGGCCTTGTAAATCGGATGAGGCTGACGGCGTTGGCAATCGGGATGCTGGTGGCGCCGGCGGGCTTGGCTTCGGCGAACTACACCTACAACATCAATCTGTCCGTGCCCAACCTCTCCGGGATCGGGTCCGGGGTCGGGACGGACTCGGCAACCGGCACGATCACCGTGGACAAGCTGGGGGCGCTGGCGGCAACTGACTTCGTGGCCTACTCGCTGACGTTCACAGACCCCCTCGGCGACATGTCGTTCCTGACCCAATCGAGTGGAAACGTTGGCATTGAAGGTGGGGCCACGGTGAACGCCTCGGCCATGTCCCTGACGGTCACCCTGCCGGCGCCGGCCGCAGGCAATGCATACTTCATCATCCAAAGTTCGGGGGGGGCGCCGAATCTCTACTATGACTCGGTTTCGACCTCCACTTACTTGGTCATAAATCCCCCGGCCTCCTTGGGGAGCGAGACCCTGGGCTGATGAAAATCAAGCTGGCGACAGCAATGGAGTTCCCTCCAGTTTTGTTTCGCTTTTCGATTCGTTCGTATCCTTGTTCGATGCATCAACAGACTCATACGCCAGGCGGCGTTTGGAT
>JBKQHM010000521.1:0-3472 GCA_052148775.1 Isosphaeraceae bacterium
CCTCCGTCGGCGGCCAGCCCTTGGCAATCGGCGCGGCAAGCGGCTTCTCCGAGAACCTCTCACTTTACCCAGGACTTGCTTGTTGGGAAAGAGAGGCGGTGACGCGCGATCGCGCCTCGACGGCGAGACATCGAACGCCTCGATACGCGGCCTGGCGCCGTCGCGATGACGGGACGTCGCCCAGACGATCCACAATTTCGAGTCGGTCGGCCGACGTCGATCGGGATGCCCGGCTCTTCCCAACCAAGTCGATGGCAACCGGTTCGGTTCCAGAGGGCTTGTCAGATGTAACAACGAAGCGTAGCGTAAGTCGTCGGACGTTGCCGCTCGCAGACGATGGGGCAGGTTGACCATCCGACAGTCCCTGACTTGAAGACGAATCTTGCATTGAATTGCGGGCGAGTTCGGCCAAGAGCACCCCTCCGGCGTCACGGCACGCTCGCGTCCTTCCGGCGCGTCGACAGGCGGTCTCGAAGCGGAGTCGAGCCTGGGAAGCGATTCGATTGTTCGCGAACATCAATCATCGCTCCGATCGATCTCCGACCAGACGTCACTCTCCAAGAGGTGCTGATCGTTATTGCGAGTCAACGAGTCGAAGTCCGATGAAACAAGAACCCACCGATCCGGCCGATCGCGATGACGACCTCACGGCCTTGGTATCGATCGTTGAGCGGTTCGAGGACGCGTGGCGGCGAGGGTTGGCGCCGCAGATCGACGATTACCTCCCCGCGGCCGACTGCCCTTACCGGAAACGGGCCCTGGTCGAGCTGGTCGGCATCGATCTGGAATATCGAATCAGGGCGGAGCGGGATGCCCGGTTCGAGGGCTATCGGACGAGGTACCCCGATCTGGACTCGATCGCGGAGGATTATACGCTCGGGTTACGAATGCGAGACCTCCCCGTCGAGGCCGATCCTGCCAGGCGCCGACCGGTTCCGTCCTCCGAAGGCTCCGGCTCGGTCGTGGAGGAGACCGAGGAGGATCCGGATCGAAATCAGGACCAACAACCGCTCGAGACGGCGTCGTTCCCTCCTCGCACCCTTTCCGATCTCCGGACGGGCGGGGGTCACGCACTGCCGTCGGAGGGGGCAGGGACGGTCGAGGGTCGGGGACGATACTCGCTGATCCGGATCCACGCCGAGGGCGGCATCGGGCAGGTCTGGTTGGCCTGGGATTGCGATCTCGGCCGGGAAGTGGCCCTGAAGAAACTGCGGCCCAACGGGACCGGTTCATCGAGTACGCGCGCACGCTTCGTGAGGGAAGCTCGCGTGACGGGGCAACTCCAGCATCCGGGGATCGTGCCCGTCTACGAGCTCTGCCAGTCCGACCTGGAACCCGCCTCGTTCTACACGATGCGCCTGATCAAGGGCCGGACGCTCAAGGAGGCCGTGAACGCCTTTCACGCGAGGCGGAAGGCCGGGCAGAGCAGGCCGCTCGATCTGCGCGAGCTGCTCGGGGCCTACCTGAGCGTCTGCCAGACGATCGCCTATGCCCATAGTCGGGGCGTCATCCATCGCGACATCAAGGGCCAGAACGTCCTGATGGGCGACTTCGGCGAGGTGGTGGTGGTCGACTGGGGGCTGGCGAAGATCATCGGCGAACCCGAGGCCGGACCAAACGGCGGCGAAGGGTCCGCCGGCCCGACGCCATCGGAGTTGCTCGGAGACGGGTCGCGGGGCCATACCATCGAAGGTGAGATCCTGGGCACGCCCAACTACATGGCGCCCGAGCAGGCCGCGGGACGGATCGAACAAATCGATTCGAAGAGCGACGTTTATGGACTGGGAGCGATCCTCTACGAGATCCTGACCGGTGAGCCGCCATTTCGCGGAGAGCTCTACGAGGTGCTGCGAAAGGTGGTGGACGAGGCGCCCGTACCACCTCGGCAGCGGAATCCCCGCGTCTCTCCGGCCATCGAGGCGATCTGCCTGAAATGCCTGGCCAAGGACCCCGACGCACGCTATGCCTCCGTCTCCGATCTGGCAAAGGACGTCCAGTGCTTCCTGGCCGACGAGCCGGTGAGCGCCTTCCGCGAGCCGTGGACCTTCAAGTTCCGGCGCTGGGTCGGTCGTCATCGGACGCTCGCCACCGCCTCGGCGGCGGCCCTGTTCGTGGCCACGGTCAGCCTGGCGTTGACGAGCCTCTTCCTGGAGAGGGCCAACGAGCGGGAGGGGCTGGAGCGCTCGAAGGCGGAGGAGAACTTCCAGCTCGCTCGCGAGGTCGTGGACCGGTATTTCACCAAGATCAGCGAAGATCCCCGCCTGAAGGCCCTCGGGCTGGAGAAGCTGCGCCGGGACCTGTTACTGGAAGCCAGGGGATTCTTCGAGCGACTCTCGAGAGAGAAGGGGGGTGAGCCGCGCGTCGAGGCCGAACGCGCGGGCAACTCTCTCCGACTCGCCAGGATCACCGAGGAGATGGGCGAACCGGCCGAGGCGGCCTCCGGGTCCCAGCAGGCACGGTCCATCTTCGCGGCGCTGACGGAACGGCACCCGGATCGCCGCGAATACCGGGAGGGGCTCGCCACCGCACTCGACTCCCTGGGCGGCAATTACGCGGGTTCCGGGCGGTTGGACGACGCGAAGCGAGCCTTCGAGGAGGCGGTGGCGGTCTGGGAGCGGCTGGCTCGCGACGACTCCGAGGCACCCACCTACCGGTATCGGATGGCGGTCACGCTCGACCGCCTGGGCAAGCTCCTCCTCCTCTCGAACCTCGATATCGGCGCCGGAGAGGCGATCCTCGGCAGGAGCCTGGAGATCTGCACCGATCTGGTCCGGACCCATCCACGTGTGCCCGAGTATCGGAACGAACGGGCCGAGGCGATGCTCCTGCTGGGATACTCCCGCAGCGAACGCGATTTCGATCAGGCCCGGGCGATGCTCGACGAGTCGCTCTCGATCCGCGAGCAACTCGCCGCCGAGTACCCGGAAGCGCTCGAATATCAATCGGATCTCGTGGACGCCTGCATGTTCATTGCGACCTCGTACTCCAACGCGCGGAAACTGGACCGCGTCCAGGCGATTGACAATCGAATTCGGCGCATCAGTGAGGGCCTGGCGAGGAAGCACCCCGATGTCACGCTGTTCGTCGAGAACCATTTCCTGATCGAGATACTCTCGGCGATCTCGGTCGCACTGTCCGGGGACCATGTGCGCGCCACGGCCGCGGCCGAGGCAGCCCTGGCCGCGATCCCGCAGTCGGGGCTGGTGAAGAACTATGCCGCGTGCTCCTATTCGCTGGCATCGGAGGCCGCGCTCCGGGATGCCGGGCTCGCGGCGGCGGATCGGGGGCGTTACGCCGAGCGTTACCTGAACCGGGCGATGGAACTCCTCGAAAGTGCCAGGGCTACGGGCCTCTTCAAGCAACCGCACTTCGCAGACCGGGTCGGGACGGATCCCGACCTCGCGGCGCTCCGCAACCGCGAGGACTTCAAGCGATTCTTGCGACGGCTCAAAGAGGACAGTTCGCCGCCGAG
>JBKQHM010000522.1:0-6250 GCA_052148775.1 Isosphaeraceae bacterium
GGGGCCCGGCCGGCGGGCGCGAGACCCAGGGCCGCGGGCCCCCAGCCGCGGGGGGCCGAGCCCGGGCCGGGCACGCCGAGCCATGCCGACGGGCCGGGCTCGGCCCCGAACAGATACGCCCGTAGCCAGACCACCCAGGCCGCCACGGCCAGCCCGCCGACGGCGGCCAGCGTCGCCGCCCGGGGCGATGAGCGGATCAGCAAGGCCCCGCCGCCAATCCCCAGCGCGGCCAGTCCCAACGGCGCGAGCCGGCCCAGCTTGACGACCCACACGGGGGTCCCCTGCCCCGGCAATCCGATCGCCGACAGGAGGACCAGGCCCGCGGCCAGCCCGAAGCCGATGAGGAAGCCCGACGCCCGCGCCCGCCCCGTGCCCACGGCTCGACCCGTCGTCGTGCCGGCCCGCCAGGCGGCCGGTACGATGGTGGCCAGCGGCAGCAGCCAGAGCAAGAAGCACTCCGCGCGGTTATAGAGGTTGCCCGCGGCGATCGGCACGGTCTGCTTCCGGACGAACTCTCGCAGGTCCATCAGCTCGATGATTTCCGACTTGTACGACCCGCCCCACGCCGTGATCTTGGGGAACAGCTCCAGGGGGAACATCGCCCCGCGCAGGCCGTAGGGGTTCGCCAGGCAGGCGAGCCCGACCGCCGCCGAGGCGCCGGCGATATGCAGCCACCATCGCCGTCCGCTCGATCGCGACGCCAGGCGGTCGACCACGTAGGCCCCGAGCAGGATCGGCCCCATGACGAAGAAGCTGTGCGCGTTGACCCAGATCACCTGGATGGCGGGCAAGACCCAGGCCATCGCCGGATTTGAGTCGGTCCGTTGCAGCACGGCCAGGTAGGCGGCCATTCCCAGGAGCGAGATCAGCTCGGGCCGGGGGGCGAATCGCGCGCTCATGACGACCAGGGCCGGCAACCAGCAGGCCAGCGCGACCCAGGCCGGCCCGCGTCGATCGCGGGCCGTCGAGGCGGCCAGGAGCACGGCCGCGCAGGTCCCCGCGGCCATCAGGATCATGCCGCGCGCGCCGCCGGCCGCGAAGGCCCCCGCCAGCAGGACCTCGAAGAGCCAGTGCAGGTCGATCCAGGGGCGATCCGCCGAGGCAAACGTGAACGGGTCGAGCCGGGGGACTTGCCGGTGCTCCCAGATCCATTGGCCGGTTCGCAGGTGCCACCAGATATCCGAGTCGTAAAGCTCCTGGCAGCCGAGGGCGAATGCGGCCGCGAGCATCAGGAGCACCAACGCGCCATCGGCCAGTCGCGCGGCGCGGTCGAGGTGGGTGACGGTCGGTGACTCCATGGCGGGAGGAAATCAGCAGGTGTTGGATCGTTGAGCAGTCTGGATGAGCCCTTGCCCGCTTACGGGCTCGACGACGATGCCATGAGGCGATGATAGTTCGCCAGGCCGGGCTCGCCGTGCTTCTGATAGTAATCGGCCAGGACCCGATGGGTCGGGGCGTGATGCGAGTTGGTGCGCAAGATGACCTTGGTCCACTTCAGGCCCTCGTCGTTATGCCCGTGCTCGAGCATCCATTTGGCGACCACGAATTGCGATTCCACATCGTTCGGGTTCTTGAGGATATTGAACCTGAGGGGGAGTAACTGGTCGTGCTCCTTGCGGAGTCGAGCCGCCAGCTCGCTCTCGGCCCGGGCCCGCTCGGCGTCGCCGGAGAGCTTCAGGGACTGGGCGAAGGAATAGCGGATCTCGTGGTCGTAGGGATCGATCTGGGTGAGGATCTCGAAGCGGCGGGACGCCTGAGCGAACCGGCTGAACCGCAGGTCGGTCTGGGCGAGCTCTTTCAGGGCATCGGGCTGGCGCGGGTCGACCTTGAGAGCGGCTTCGAAGTACTTGGTGGACCCGTCGAGATCGCCGTTCTGGAAGGCGTTGCGGCCGAGTCCCACCAGGGCCGAGGCGTTGTTGGGGTTCCGCTTTAGGTAGGTGAGGTACTCCTGCTCGGCCTCGTCGAAGCGGCGTGCCTTGCTGAGCTGTTCCGCCAGCCCGAGGCGGGCCTTGTCCAGGTTCGGGTCGCGTTCCAGCGCGGCGAGATAGTTCCGGATCATGATCGACGACGCCTCGCCACCGGAACGCGAGGCGATCTCATTGCTCCACAGGTAGGGCCGGGGATCCTGCGGATCCAGGGTCCGCCATCGCTCGATCGGCTCGGCGGCTTGCGTGAACCGGTAGCTCGACAAGTAGATCCGTGCCAACTGCTTGGCAACCTCGATCGCGGGCTCCTGCTTCCGCTCGTACGCCACCTCGAGGATCGGCTCGGCCTCGGCGATATGGCCGGCCCGGGCCTGGTAGATCGCGGTCAGCGGCTTGAGCCGATCCGGATCGAGACCGAGCCTCCCGGCGAGGTCGATGGCGTCGGCGGCCTCACCCGGCTGATCTTCGATCAAGGCCAACCATGCCCGAAAGAACTGGGCCTCGGCCGAACTCGGCCGCTCGTCGATCCATCGCTTCAAGAGGGCGCGCGCCTCGTCATGGCGACGCGCGGCGAACGACTGCCGGACCGATCCGGCCAGTCGGGAGAGCTGATACCGATCGTAGCCGAAATACGCCAGGGCCGCCGCCACCACGGCCAGGATCAGGACCGCCGCTCTTCGGGGGTGGTGCGGCCGCTCCGCTCGCCGGGTGGCGGGTGGTGCGCTCGCTTCGATCACCGGGTGGCGGGTCGTGGGTTGGTCGTCGGCGCGCTGCATATCGTTGATACCGGACCTGGCGAGGAGACCGCTATTTGTCAGATTGAGAGCATACCAGGATTTGCCCGCCACCCGCCACCCGGCGAGCGGAGCGAGGCGCACCGCCCGCCGAATCCGTCAGCCGCCGGCCGGCTTATGGACGCGAATGTGGTGATCGGTGAAACTGGTGCGCAGCGAGGGGTCCTGGACCTTGGGCATGTGGCAGGACGTGCAATCGGCGGCCGGGTTGACCGGGCAAATCGCGGTGGGCTGGGCCGACGACGATGGGCCCGGCCTGGACGCCGGCGCGGTGTGACAGCCCAGGCATTTGACGTCGTAGTGGGACGGTGTGGTATCGAGGTCGCGATGCGGGTCGTGGCAGGTGGCGCAGTGGATGCCGCCCCCGGTGGCGTTGAAGCAGCGGCTGAACATCAGCGTGGTGCCCTGGACCCGGGTGAATTCCGGGTCGCTCGGGTCGACCGAGCCGTTGGAGGCGTGGCACTCCTGGCAGGACTGCAAGAGCTGGCGGGGCGGCGACTTCCGGGTCTGGGCGATCGCCATCTCGGCGAAGCCTGAGGCAATGGCCTTGTCGTGGTTGAGTCCGGGGCCGTGGCACCGCTCGCAGCCGATCCCCTGGTCGAGCGTCTCGGGGCCGGCGAGTGAGGGGATCGGATTGGCGGAGCGGAACCAGGTGGTGTGGCAGTTCAGGCAGACGTTGAGGCCCCGCGCCGAGAGCTCCAATCCGATGTAATCGCCGGATTCCTGCGGCAAGAAGTCGGTCCCCTTGGTCTTGCCCCAACTCTGGTCGTGGCTGAAATAGGAGACCCGCAGCTCGCGATCCAGGCCCGTCACCTCGTCCTTGCCGACCATGGTGATCCCGTGACGGCCGGACCCGACGGCATACTCGATCACAGCCCGATAGGTCTGGTCCTTGACACGGGTCTTCAGCTCGATGCGGTCGTCGGCCAGTCGCGAGAATTGGTGGGTGGCTCCGGCCGCCACCGGGTCGGGGAGCGGCTTCGCGGGGAGCGGCACCTCCTTCAAGTCGGCGCCGTGGTAGAGGGTCTTGGCGTGCGCGCTCTCCTTCTGCTGCGCCTGGTAGATGGCGGGATGGCACGCCTCGCAGCGACGGGAGCCGATGTAAGGCGCGGGCTCGGGCGAGGGCTTGTCTCCCGTCCCGAATCCCGAGGCCAGCGCCAGCATGGCGTCGGCCGTCTCATGCTGGTCGAGCTGCAAGGCGACCCGGCTGAGCAACCAGGCCGTCTCGCGGTCCGGGGCGGGGCCCGTCGGCGATCGTGCCCCCGTTCCGGCCTGGGTCCCGGCCCCGCGGCCGGGGACGTTGTCCACGCCCGCACGGCCCGGTCGAGCGGCATTGATGCCGGCGCCGGGCTCGGCCGGGAAGTCGCCGGCGCCGGCCAGGAGGGGCCGGAGCAGGTCGCCGGCCTCGGCCGGCCGGCCGGTCTCCATCAGGAGGCGGGCCAACAGCTTGAGGGCGTCGGCGGGCGTCGTGACGGCCCGCATCACGGCGCGGTCGCGGACCAGCAAGCGGTCGAGGAAGTCTTGCTCGTGGTCCCGATCGCCGGCAAATCGGGCCAGGCCCAGGACCAGAAGGCCGAGCGCCGGGCCGCCGCGGACCCCTCGCAAGAAATCGACCACTCCGGCGGCATCCCGCGTCTTGGTCGGTTCCCGGCCGTCGGCCAGCTTCGCCTGGAAACCTTCGAGTGCCCGGTTCGTTGGCCCATGCTTGGGATCGATCCGACGTGCCGCCTCCAGTGCCGTCCACCCCAGGATCAGCCGATCCCGTTCGAGCAGGGTCCTGCCCAGCGTGGCGAAATCCTCGACCTCGAAAGCACTTGCGTCGAGACTCCGATAGAACGCCAGTGCCGCGTCGAACCGGCCGTCGCGGAGCGCGGCACGTGCGTCTTCCCGTCCCGTTCCACGCCCGGCCGAGCTGGCTGTTGAGTCAATCGTCGAGACATCCTGGCTCCCGCTGACGTGATCGGCCTTGTCGCGAACCAGCCAAAACACGCCGGCGACGCTGGCCAGAACCAGGAGTGACGCCCCGACCCAGACTCCGATCCGTGATCGAGCCAATTTGAACGCCCCCATCCCCGCCGCTGCTCCTCATACGAAGCCTCGGCCCGTCGTCGAGCAGCCAGGCTAGAGCGCATCCCGATTGGGTTGCATACAGGAATGACCGCTTCGAATCGATACGAGCCCGAAGCACCAGCGAGTGAATTCCGGCGAGGATCATCGATCCACTCGCTGGCGTATCAGCCGTCTGCAATCCAGGCGTTCAGCGCTCGAACATCCTGCGCCTCCAAAGAGGCTCCCAACCATTCTATACCTCTGCGGCGCGAAGAGCGACAGGTTCGAGGCACCGCCTCGAAAGGATGGGGTCGCATTCTCTCACGGAGTCCTCCTCACATCTCGCCGATTGCAGATGCGATATCTCCGATCATTTGCCATCCGCCATCCGTCATCTGCGATTTCTGCTTGGTGGCGGCCGATGGCCGCGTTAGGATGGACTCATGAGCATTGCGATTCCTTGTGAACGTCTCTCTCTACCGTTCACACTCGCTTGCGGACTTGCGGACATCATGCCATGAATAGAACGCGGAAATGGGTGACTCTTCTGGCCGTCGGTATACCGTGCGCGATTCTTGTGCTGTCGATGAACACGCAGTTGTTCTCGTCGTTATTTGGATCGACTGGCGCGATCTATGGTCGTGTTACTTACAACGGAAAACCCCTGGAACGGGGATTCGTCCTGTTCTATCCGACTGACGAAAACTCCGCCGACTGGGTCGTCGGGACGATCGGCAAGGATGGGACTTATCGGATCGAGTCGAAATGGCGTCATAATACCGCAAAGAAACAATTCCGGATTTGCATCGTCCCCAGGAGGGGGAAACCGGCGGCTCACGTGGAAGTGCCGCACGAGGGATCGGGGCCGCTTACCGTCCCTGTGGAACTGAACTCCAAGAGTTCCGACGCCCACCCGCTCGTGGCGGTCGACATCGGCTTCCCTCGTCGGTTTACCAATGTCGCCACCTCAGGGCTCCAGATCACGCTGGGGCGCGAACCGGCTCGCATCGACATCGATTTGAAGGATTAAGCGCCGGCCACGGGCTTGATCTCCGAGATTGGCCAGGGGTGGGCCTCCATGCCCGCCGTTCTTCATAACTCTCAGTTGCAGGACAGGCAGGTCGGGACGACGACCGGGACCATCGTGCACTGCTGGACGGCGACCTGTCGCGGGACCAGCCGGGCGACGCAACGATTCACGGTGACGGGGACCTGCTCGGCGACGCACGTCGGCACCTGTCGCGCGGCGGTTTCGGCGACCATCCGGCACGTCGTCACCGGGATGCGTTCAGTCCGCTGCTCGCTGACATACTGGCAGGTGGTGACGGGGACGGACTCGACCCGCTCCTCGGCGACCATCTGGCAGGTGCGGACCTCGTAGGGCTCGACGCGCTCCTCGGCGACCATCTGGCAGGTGGTGACGGGGATGGACTCGACCCGCTCCTCGGCGACCATCAGGCACGTGCGGACCTCGTAGGGCTC
>JBKQHM010000523.1:0-26325 GCA_052148775.1 Isosphaeraceae bacterium
GGAGCATCTTCCGCACCGGGTGCGGGCAGTCGATCAGAAGCCAATGATCGTCCACGCCGAGGGCCAGGCACGTCGTGTAATGCAGGGCCGTGAATGCCTCGCCCACGCCCAACGGGATCAGCACGACATTGCTCATCGTTCGACTCATCGGGGACAATGATCTCGGCCTCGGCCGAATGCCAGGATAGGGTCCGCCCCGCGGATCTCAATCAGATTCTACCGATCCGATCGGTTCCCGAACAGGAGAGGAGCCGAGGGCCTCCCCGGGAGATGCCACCATGCCGACCCCGCGAATGCGACTCCGGACCTTGCTCCCGACTTCGGCCCTGATCCTCGCAAGCCTGGCCCTCTCCGACGAGGGCCGCGCCGAGGAGCAATTCGTGGCCGTGCCGCTGTCGAGCCGGATCACCCACGTGCAGCCGATGACCGGCATCGTGCTCTGGACGACCTCCGAGCACAATCGCACCGACGCGATCCAGCTCGAGTACAGCTACATGAAATATGGAGACATCGTGACCGAACGCGGCCAGTACGATTGGGGCAAGATGGACCGGCTGCTCGATCGAGTGGCGGCCCGGCGGCACCAGGCCATCGTGCGGTTCTACTTCGTCTATCCGGGGAACCCGACGACCGTCCCCGGCTACATCAAGGCGCTGCCCGACTACCACGAGACGCGCGGGCGGAGCGAGGATAAGCCGACGGCGTTCCCCGACTGGTCGCACCGCGAACTCCAGGAGTTCACGCTCGACTTCTACGAGAAGCTGGCGACGCGTTATGACGACGACCCCCGGCTGGCCTACGTCGAGACGGGGTTCGGCCTCTGGGCCGAGTATCACATCTACAGCGGTCCGATGATGCTGGGCAAGACGTTCCCGGACAAATCGTTCCAGTCCGCATTCGCGCGCCAGCTCGGCCGGGTCTTCCGCAAGACACCCTGGATGATCTCGGTCGACGCCGCCGCGGCGTCGCGCACACCCTACGACGCGCACCGCGACCTCCTGAAGATCCCGTTCGGCGTCTTCGACGACTCGTTCCTGTGCCAGCAGCACGCGCGGGAGAACGAACCGAACTGGAACTTCTTCGGACGCGACCGGTGGAAGCGCGCTCCGGCCGGGGGCGAGATCAGCTATTACACGACCCACGACCAGAAGCAGGCGCTGGCCGCGGGCGGCCCGCACGGCATCCCCTTCGAGAAGGCCGCGGCCGACTTCCACATCACGTTCATGATCGCCAACGACCAGCCCAAGTATCAGAAGATGGACCGAATTCGCGCGGCGGGGCTGGCGTGCGGGTACAAGTTCCGGATCATGGCGTTCGAGGCCAGCCCTTCGCAATCGCGCGTCACCGTCACCAACACGGGGAACGCCCCGATCTATCACGACGCCTATCTCGCGGTGGATGGCGTCCGCGCCGAGCGATCGCTCAAGGGGCTGCTCCCGGGCGAATCCCGGACCGACGAGATCAAGGCCGGCGGGCCTTCGCCCAAGTTGACGATCGCCTGCGACCGCCTCGTGCCGGGGCAATCGATCGAGTACGAGGCGAATGTCCGGGGGGCGAGGCGATAGGCCATGAGGCTGCCGGTGGTGTTTCGTACCTTTGTCGAGAAGAGGAACGATCGCGATGGACGAACCGACGACCGAGGCTCAGAAGGAAGTCCGGGACATCGTGCGGCGAATCAACGCGGCATGGCGCGAAGGGAAGCCCGAGCAGATCCCCGAGTTGTTCCACGACCGGATCGTAATCGTCGGTGCCGACGGCCAGCGGTACGGCGAGGGGAAATTCGCGTGCGCGGACAGCTACCGCAGCTTCTGCGCTCAGGCCACCGTGACTCATTATCAGGAATCCGACACCCAGGTCGACGTCTTCGCCACGACGGCTGTCGTCAACTACGCCTTCGACATCGAGTACGCCATCGGAGGGAAATCCAGCCGGGAGACCGGTCGTGACACCCTCGTCCTGACGAAGCAGGATAGCCGATGGCTAGTCGTCTGGCGGCAGATTTCCGCCCAGCCGAAGTGAACGATCGGAGGTCCTGTTCCATCAGGTCCCGGGCCGTGTAGGCGCGGCGGCGCCGTCTCAGATGGTCATGGCGAGGCGTCAGGGAGACTCGACAGAAGGCTGATATCGGCGGGACGGGAAAAACTCATCTCCGACATCGGCTGTGTGCGGCTGCCGGCGGATCTCTTCCGTGGTTCGGTTCAAGGCGTTCATGACATAACCGGCCAATACCACGGACCAAGGACCATCGCCCGGGATACCGTACTTCTCGCGGACCATCGGGTTATGCAACAGGGCCGCAAGGTCGGGATACTGTCTGACCAGGGTCTCGAGCGACACGGCAGGTAGGCTGTTGAGGTCGGTGAGAAGCAACTCGATGCCGGCCTCCCGATACGACTCGATCACGAAGCCCCCACAGTTGAACCGGCGAAAGATGACGGTGCCATCGTCCGCCAACACGTCATGAACATGAGGAGCGATCACGTATTGCCGCCGACGATCGTTTCGGATCCGGGCCGCTTCGTACTCCGATTTCAGTTCGTCGACGAACACATCGATCTGACGCATTTCGTCGACGGTCAGACCGACGGTCCCCACGCAGTTGATCGGAGAGTGCGGGATTCCGCGTTCGAGTGGAGGCATCATGTGTACGAGCGAGAGTTCGTCAGATTCTCCGAATGGATTCTTCTCTTCATCGGCGAGGCCGACGTGCCCGACGAATTCCGACGTCCCAATCGAGTCTTGTCCGATAACGTCATATTTGCGGACGGTCACCGTTGTCCCGCCGAGCCGCACCGCCGGCATATCTGGTTGCCTCGTTCCACGAGCCTCATTAGGCGGAACAGTCCCGCTGCGGAAACTACTCCGTCAGACAAGCTGTGCCACCAACTCTTTCAGCGCGTCGACCGATTCGTCGAGGGACTCACTCGAGCATCGTTCCTTCAGCTCTAACTGAAGGCGCCCCGCGCGGCGAGCGAGCAACTGCCGGAACCAACGGACGTTGATTCCGGACACAAGACGAACGACTTCCGCGACGTGCCGACTCCGAAGGAGTGCTATCGCAAGGATCGCATTGAGGGCGATTGCTGCATATTTCTCTCGCGCCAGAAGTCGCGGATTCAAATACGTCTTGGCGACCTCCAAGAGTTGGTCTCCTAGGTCCGGCAGGAAGTCGTTCTGTTTCGGAGGATTGGCTGTGAGCTTGCGCACGGCCATCTTGACTAATTCCAGTTCGACCTCGAGTGAAACTTGAGAGCGCGAACCTGCCTCGAACAACTCGGCCGCATACGTGAGAGCCTCGTCCGCTTTCAAGGTCGCGACGAACTTTCGAATCGCTGCGCTGACGGCCACTAAGTCGTCTGGGTCGTTGCTCTCACGGTACTTGGCGATGAAGTCGCGCAGAACGGATTGGAGCGGGCCGAGCTGCCCGGGCGCGAAAACCAATGCCTCCGCTTCGATGATCAGGCGACGCCGCTCCAGAGAACCTAGAGAATCGCCTTTGAGACGATGCAGGAGCTCCTCAGGTGATAGTTCGTCGTTGTTTTGGGATGTGACGAAGACCGATTTCTGAGCGGACTGGGGGAAAGCTCGCGTAGATGCTGGGGAAGGGGAGTCTTCTCTCCGCTCATCGTCTTCTGCACTCCAAGATATAAAGGTCATCCCTACGATCGCGGTATGGAGGCTCTGCACGTGTTCCCAGATCTGACCCTGCATTTCTAACGGAGCGTCGGTCTCCGAGATTTCTTGTGCATGCTCGAAGCGGCGAAGGCCCTGGGCTGTATTCACTTCAAGGCAGTACAGACCTGGCCGATCTGACTCGGGGATAATGGCTCCAGATCGGATCTCGACACTTTCGTTCTGTCGTACCCACCCAGCGACTTTGCGGGTTTTGGGACGATGTGCGCGCAGTGCGCGCAGGCGTCGAAGAACTTGGGTCTCAAGCTCTCGCTGCTCGTCAAGGACGGAGAGCCATATTGGATCACTCATGGCAAACTTGGCTCCCTTTCATTGTTCGGGCAACTCCAGGAAGCCGTCGGGAATCCATTGGTCGAAGAAATCTCGCATGATTGCCAGTTTCTGTTGTACCTTGTTGGCTTTTTCAAGCAGTTCCTTCAGTACATCAGCAGAGAGCAACAACTCGATGCACTTGGTCTCCTCCGTTTGGGTCTCATATATTAACTTGAGCGTCGTCAGAGGCACCAAACCCTCAATTCGTTCTCTTGGGCGGTCGAATAGAGGTCGCACATCACAAATCAGCTCAACTTGTTGGGCTTTGTTACCTGTCAGCGACGCGAGACGTCGAGCCTTCTGAAATCTATCCCAAGCAGGATATTCCCTGATGAGATTCGTTAAGTTCTGCTGGATCGTCGTGAAGATCTCCTCTGGAACACGCTGAGCGTTTTGCGTGTTGGCTCCCCGCCAATCCCGAAGCGAAGCTAGAACTCGCTCGACCCGCCCTGGCCGGATGCTTTGGACCGCGCTGAGCACCGCAGAGACTTCCCGTTCGGCGGGCAGTATCTCTTGCACCAGTTGTTTTAATTCCTCATCGTTCACGAACCCGACGGCGTTTTCCAAAGAAGCGGCGATGCGATCGAGGGCTTCACGCGAGATGCCAGCGATCACAAGCAAATCCTCGACCATCTGGGGCGGAACTATATGTCCGCCAAGTAGTTCGGACGGGGAGCCAGCGATAAAGAAAACGCGATCAGCCATGGTCAACCTCGAGGTCCCCGGTCGGCTTCCCAGACTCGCCGGGGCCGCACGTGGCATTAACTCTCCGTAATCAAACTTACAAGATCCTTTCCCGCTTCGCCATGGGCCACTCTGCCCTAAGTCGATTCATCATTGAGCAGACAATCCGCGCGCGGTGGTTCGTGGATGGGTTGACCATGCCGTCGCCCCGTCTCAACACGCCTGTGGGGTTTACGAATCGAGAGCCAATGCAGGGAGATGTGATTAGCAAGTCGCCATGCTCAATAAAACATACAGACGGGGAAGTCAAGGGCATTTCACGGCTCATCGCTCATCGCTCATCGTCATCAGGCAACCCCATCGCCCTCCGCTTCTCCAGGATATGCACGATGTGATGGGGGACGTGCTCGGCCTCGAGTCGGAGCATCTCCGCGAGCGTGACCAGGCCGCGTTCGCTATGCACGCCGGTGCGCGACCAGGCGGCTTCGGGCAGGGCGCGGAGCGTCCGCGCCATCTGCCGCCGCATCCCTTCCATCAGCGCGAGCGTTTCATTCAGGTCAGACTCCTGGTAGGGGAGCGATGCCGTGAATCGGGTCTCGTCGTAGCCGATCAGCAACGGCCGCTCCTCGGCGATCACGCGCTTCATCCGGTGGCACCACGCCTGATCGCTGTCGACGAGGTGACAGACGACCTCGAGCGTGCTCCACTTGCCCGACACCGGGCGCGCCCGCAATTGGTCCGGGCTGAGGTCGGCGACGGCTCGACGGAGCCGCGGAAGGCTGTCCAGGAAGGCGTCGATCAGCTCGCTCGGCGATGATGAGGGCATGGGAGGATTCTCCGAAGAAGCAGAAGAGCGCGGGGCAAACCAAATGTCCCGGACACCGATCGATTCCGACCGGTTCGCGCCGGGTTGCCTGCCATGGTATCCGCGCCGGGGACGCGATGCGTTAGACTATCTCCTTCAGACGACGATCGGCGAAGGAGGTCTCCCGGCGATTCGGGGGACGAGACGAAGCGGCTCGGGGCGGGTCTATCGGGTGGCCCGCCGTATCCGACGTCATGCGATTCGACCCGGGCTCGAGAGATGAAACCGTCGTGGCTGTCGAGATGCTGATCAACGAGTCCGAGATCCGGGACCGCCTGGTGGATATGGGCCGTCAGATCGAGGAGGATTATCGGGACAAACCGCTCACCATCGTGGCCGTCCTGACGGGCAGCCTGATCGCGCTGGCGGACCTGGTCCGCCAGATCCGCATCCCGCTGCGGATCGCCCTGCTCCAGGCCAGCAGCTACCGGGGAGCGACGACGACCGCCACCACGCTGGTCGTCAACGAAGCCTTCGCCCCCGATGTCAATGGCCGGGACGTCCTCCTGCTCGACGACATCCTCGACACCGGACAGACGCTGTCCGCCCTGGTTCAGCATATCCTGGATCGCGGCGCCGCGACGGTCCGGACCGCCGTGCTCCTCCGCAAGGTCGGCCGGCAGGTCATCCCGATCGAGCCGGACTACTGCGGGTTCGTCATCCCGGATGTCTTCGTCGTCGGCTACGGCCTGGACTTCAACGACGAGTATCGTCACCTGCCGTATGTCGGGGTCTTGCAGCCGTAGTGGCCACTGTCCCTATGAAACTCGCGCTGGTCACACGACGGTATCCGCCGCTGATCGGGGGGGCGGAGAAGGTCTTGAGCTATCTGGCGACGGCCCTCGCGGCCGAGGGCGCCGACGTGACGGTCTTGACCTCGCGGATACCGGGCCTCGGGCTGGCCGATCGGGAAGACGTGCCGATCGAGGCCGCAAGTCGGGTACGATCGAAGGGAGACGATGCCACGCGTGGCCGGCTGACGGTGGTGCGGCTGGCAACCTCTCGGCTGCGGTTCCTGGGGACGTGGCTCTACATGCGGAACCTCCGCGGCTGGTTCGAGCAAAACCCGGTCGACCTGGCCTATGTGTCGATGCTCAAGCATGACGCCTATGCCACGCTCGGGGCCGGGCGTCGGCTGGGCTTCCCGGTCGTCCTGCGCCCCGAGGGAGCCGGCGCGACGGGCGATATCGCCTGGCAATCGTGGGGCAACTTCGGGCGGAGGATCGGCATGCGGTGTCGACACGCCGCGGCCTTCGTCGCGATCTCCAAGGCCGTGGAGGACGAGTTGCTCGAAGCCTGGCGCGACGGGACCTTGCGCGAATCGTCGCTCGATCGGATGATGCGTCGCCCGCGAACCCAGCCGCGAATCGTGCCGCTGCCTAACGGGGTGCCCGTGCCCGCGACCCCCTGGCAGAAGCGCCCGGACTGGCGCGCGTCGCCTCGCGCGGCCTTCGTCGGGCGTCTGGCACCCGAGAAAGGGCTGGATACGCTGATCGATGCCTGGCCCACCGTCCGGGCCGCGTATCCCACCGCCCGGCTCCTCCTGATCGGCGAAGGTCCCGAGCGGCCCACGCTCGAATCCAGGATCGCCTCACACGGGCTCACCCTCGGGCCGGGGCAGGCCGTCGAGATGCCCGGCGCGGTGCCGGATTCGACCGCCGCCCTCCGCGACGTCGACCTCTTCGTCCTCCCTTCGCGGGAGGAGGGGATGAGCATCGCCCTGCTCGAGGCGATGGCCCTCGGCCTGCCGGCCGTCGCCTCGTCGATCCCCGGCAATCGCCGCCTCATCAGCGACTTCAAGCACGGTCGTCTCGCGCCCCCCGACGATCCCGACGGCATCGCACGCGTCATCAACGAGCAGTGGGCGAATTTCGATCGCGCCTTCCACATGGGCCGCGCCGCCCGCAGCCGTGTCGAGCAGGAATTCTCCATCCGGATCGTCGCACGCAAACACCTGGAATTGTTTCAATCATTAGTCATTGGTCATTAGTCATTGGTCATTGGTCATTGGTCATTGGTGGCTCTGCCCGTGGCTTGGCTCGATCGGGCTTGAAAATGTGCCGCACTCGACCAGACCATGAACGATCAACCCGATCGCACGCTGTGACCAATGACCAATGACCAATGACCAATGACCAATGACCAATGACCAAATTGAAAGTCTTGCAACTGATCCCGACGCTCGACCGATCGGGTGCCGAGAAGCAGATGGTGATGCTGGCCAGGGGGCTGCCGCGCGACCGGTTCCGGGTGGAGGTCGCGGCCTTGACGCGATCGGGTCCGCTCGAGGCCGAGTTGCGCGCCGCGGGGATTCCCGTGACGGTGATCGGCAAGTCCTTGAAGATTGACCCGATCGCCCTGGTCCGCCTGGCGCGATTCCTGAAGGCCGGGTCATTCGACGTGGTGCAGACCTGGATCTTCGCGGCGAACACCTATGGGCGGGTCGCGTCCCGGCTGGCCGGTGTGCCGGTGGTCGTGGTGGCGGAGATGGCCGTCGACCTATGGAAGGGGCGTTTCGACCGGCTCGTCGACCGTCGGCTGGCGACATGGTGCGACCGCCTGGTCGGCAACTCGCACGCGGTCGTCGACTTCTATCGAGGGCTCGGGGTGCCCGAGGACCGGCTGGCGATGATCTACTCCGGCGTCGGCGACGAGGAGCCGCCGCCGGTCGACCCGCGTGCGGTCCGCGCCGAGTTCGGATTCGCGCCCGATGCCCCGATGGTCCTGTTCGCCGGCCGCCTCGCCGAGCAGAAGCGCGTGGACGACCTCCTGAAGGCGCTCGACCTGCTCCAGCACGTGCAGCCCGACGTCCGTACCCTGATCGCGGGCGACGGGCCATTGCGGGGACGGCTAGAGGAAACCGCGCAAGGCTATGCCCTCGATGACAAGGTCCGGTTCCTGGGGCATCGCGACGACGTCCCGAGGCTGCTGGCCGCGGCCGATCTCCTGGTGCTGCCCAGCTCCTACGAGGGGCTGCCCAACGTGGTGCTCGAGGCGATGCGATTCCGCAAGCCGGTCGTCGCGACGGCCGCGCCGGGGACCACCGAGGTCGTCGTCGACGGCGAGACCGGGTTGCTGGTCCCCATCGGCGACGTGATCGTCATCGCCCGCGCGATCCGCGACCTCGTCCGCGACCCCGCGCTGGCCCGACGCCTCGGCGAGGCCGGCCGCGCCCGCGCCGAGGCCCATTTCGGTGCCGATGCCATGGTCTCGCAGTTCGCCGGGCTGTACGAGCGACTGGCGAGAGTGAAAGCGATTGGTGGTTCGTAGGATGAATCCCACGGTCGAAGCCGCACGAGTCGAGTTGACACCCGCACAGGTTTGGTTCAAGATCATTGAGGATCGCCTCAGAATCTCTCGGGAGCCTCAGGCCATGGAACCCACCCAGGAGTTGATCGACGAGATCTATCGGGAGCGAGTGCTCCGGGCACGCGCCACTCCCCCGGAGCAGAAGCTCCTCGACGGCCCTCGCCTCTTCGAGTTCGCGTGCCGGATCATGACAGACGGCATCAAGAACGAGAATCCCGAGGCGGATGAGCATCAGATTCAAGAGATGCTCGCCAAACGACTCGAATTGCTGCGACGATTGGAGCAAGTTCCGTGAGAACAGAGGATGCTGTACTGGCCGTAGTCGAGGCCCTGGAAGGATTGGCGATCCCTTATATGGTCGTCGGTTCCGTATCGAGCACCTATTACGGAATCGGACGGCTGAGTAAGGACGCGGATTTCGTCGTCGCGCTCGGCGCTGAGTCCATCGTCTCGGTCGCCAGACGTCTCGGCCCGCAGTTTCGCCTCGATCCCCAGATGAGCTTCGAGACCGTCACGATGACACGACGGTACTTGGCCCAAGTCGTCGGGACGACGTTCGAGATCGAGTTCTTCCAGCTCACGGATGATCCCCACGATCAAGAACGGTTTCGGCGTCGCCAGCAGGTAACCCTGCTGGACCGTCAGGTCTGGCTGCCGACCGTGGAAGATGTCCTCGTGACCAAGCTTCGCTGGGCACTCCTGGCCAATCGGTCCAAGGACCGAGAGGATGTCCGAGGTGTCATCGCCGTCCAAGGCGACCGGATCGACTGGGACTACGTCCACCGTTGGTGCGAGCAGCACGGGACCCGCGCTTTGCTCGATGAGATCCGCGCCTCGATCCCGCCGATCTAGCGTCAAGCCCGCACCGCCGTCTCGCCGGACGGACTCGGCGTGTGGGACGTCGTGACCGGGGCGCGGAGCGACTCGATGAGCGAGGTATAGGCCAGGGTCAACTGGCGACGGCTGAGCAGGCCGAGCAGGTGCGTGGGGTCCTTCGGATCCACAACGGGGAGCTCGTCGATATTCAGCTCGGTCATCCGTCGCAGGGCGGTGTGGAGGTTGTCCTCGGGCGTGACGGTGAGCACGGGCCGATGGGCGATGTCGTCGGCCAGGACGAGCGGCCCCCAGTCGGAGCCCACCAGGGCGATCCGCAGGTCGCGGAGCGTGAAGATCCCCGTGAGCCGGCCTTGCCGGTCGACGACGGGGAAGAGCGTCTCGGTCGACCGGGCCACCAGGTGGATCAGGTCGCGGAACGGCGTCGAGGCCGGGACCGTCTCGATGCCCAGCGTCCGCACGCCTACCTCGCCGACGCTGAGCTGCTCCAGGACGTCGACCACGAAGTCCCCCTGATGCGCCGGGCTGTCGATCGGCGTGGGGACCTGTTCCTCGTAGATCGTCCAGCGGCGCGAGAGCGCCATGTTCAGCCCGCAGGCGAGCATCAAGGGGACCAGCAGGCTATAGGAGCCGGTCATCTCGCTGACCATGACGATCGAGGTCAAGGGCGTCTTGGAGACCCCGGCGAAGAAGCCGCCCATCCCGACGAGGACGAACGCGGCGACGAACGCGGCCGGGTTGGCGGCGGCACCGGGCACCCACGGGAGCAGGAACTGGCCGCAGGCCCCGCCGAGCATCCCGCCGATGAGCATCGACGGGCCGAACACGCCGCCGCTGCCCCCCGAGCTGATCGTCAGGCCGGTCGCCACGATCTTCAGCACGGCCAGCGTCAGCAGCATCCACATCCCCATATGGGGGACGAAGGACTCCTCGCCCGGTAGCGTCAGCTCGGGGGGCATGCCGATCGCACCCCACTGCACCCAGCCGTAACCGCCGGTCATCACCTGCGGGAACTCCAGGGCCAGCAGCCCCAGCAGCAGGCCGCCCACCGCCGGCTTGATGTGCTTGGGGATCGGCATCGGCTTGAAGAACCAGTCCCGCATCCCGTAGAACACGCGGACGTACAGCCAGCCCAGCGCCGCGCACGCCAGCGTCAGGATCATGAACAGCGGGAGGTCCCAGAGGCCGTGGAAGGCCAGGTCGCGGGGCAGGATGAAGATCGGCTTGGGGGTGATGAACAGCGCGAACGTGGAATACGCGACGATCGAGCTGGCCAGGCAGGGCAGGAGGGCCGCCGATTCGAACGCCGTGGAGGAATAGAGGACCTCGCCGGCGAACAGGGCACCGCCCAGCGGGGCCCGGAAGATGGCCCCGACGCCCCCGGCGGCGCCGGCCAGCATCAGGAGCCGGCGGTCGGTCGGCGGCAGTTTCAACAGGGTCGCCAGCAGCGAACCGAAGCCGGCCCCGATCTGGGCGATCGGGCCCTCCTGTCCCGCCGATCCGCCCGTGCCGATCGTGATGATCGATGAGACGGTCTTGATCAGCGGCACCCGGGACCGAATCACTCCGCCACCCCGATGGAACGACCGGACCATCGCGTCAGTCCCGTGCCCCTCCGCCTCGGGGGCCCAGGTGAAGACGATCAGGCCCGAGATCAACCCGCCCAACGCCGGGACCAGCACCACGAGCCACCAGGGATAGGGATAGCTAACCGCCTGCGGATGCCCCTCCCCGGTCGGCGGCATGTGGAAGTGGAGCCAGCCGCCGAGCACGACGCTGTACATGAACTGGAGCGCCAGCAGGAAGCCCACGGCGCCCAGGCCCGCGATCACGCCGACCAAGGGGCTGCACAGCGCCACCCGCCCGATCCGTGGCGACGACCAGAGCGCGGCCAGCCGATTGACCAGCTCGCGGAACCAGGCGATGTCTCCATTGGGGCTCGTTGCGGGCGGTTCCTTCGATTGCGACATGGGATGATCGGTCCTCGATGCGGGGGGGGATTGCGGCCCGGGCTCGACGGTAGGCCATGTTCGGAGCGATTTCCTGCACGATCCGGGTGGATTATGGAACCATTCCAGCCGATTCGCCATCCCGCGTCCAGAACTCTTCGAATGAGTCGCGGCCCCAAACCGGCTCACCGCGAAGGGTTCGGCCCGATTCCGGCCGATCGGAATGGCGGCAACCGCGGCCCGCATGCGACAATGCCGGACCGGTCGGCACTGCCGCCACGATGGATGTGGATCGTTTTCCGTGGGTCGCGGGATGTTGCCTCGCGAAAGGGAGGGGGCTCGAAGGATGTGCGGCATCTGCGGCGCAGTCTGGACCGACCCGAACGGGGCGATGTCGGCGGAATCGCTCCAGGCCATGACGGACCGACTGGTCCACCGCGGCCCGGACGACGCCGGTACCTATCGCGACAACCATGCCGCTCTGGGGTTCCGACGCCTGTCGATCATCGACCTGGCCGGCGGCCATCAGCCGCTCTCCAACGAGGACGGCACTGTCTGGACGGTCTTCAACGGCGAGATCTACAACTACCCCGCACTCCGTCGTCGCCTGGAGGCGAAGGGGCACACGCTTCGCTCTCAGGGCGACACCGAGATCCTCGTGCACCTGTATGAGGACGAGGGGGCGGGGATGTTCCGCCTCCTGCGCGGGATGTTTGCCCTGGCGATCTGGGACGCCCCCCGACGCACTCTGGTCCTCGCCCGCGACCGCATGGGCCAGAAACCGCTCATCTATCGACACCACGGCGGTCGACTGACCTTCGCCAGCGAGCTCAAGGCCCTGATGGCTCTGCCCGAGTCCGACGTCCCGCGCCGGGTCGACCCGATGGCACTGGACCATTACCTCTGCTACGGATACGTGCCGGCCCCCCGGACGATCCTGGAGGGGACGAGCAAGCTGCCCCCGGCGCATTACGCCGTCTGGCACGGCGGCGCCCTGACGATCGAGCGCTACTGGGACCCCGACTGGAACGCCGAGCGCGATCGGCCCGTCGCGGAGGACATCGACGAGCTGCGCGCGACGCTCGACGCCGCCGTGCGCGAGCAGATGATCGCCGACGTGCCGCTCGGGGCGTTCCTGTCGGGTGGCATCGACTCGACGATCATCGTCGGGCTGATGCAGCGGGCTTCGAGCCGGCCGGTGAAGACGTTCGCGATCGGCTTCCCCGACCCGAAGTACGACGAGACGCGGTATGCCGAGCTCGCCGCCCGCCACCTGGGGACCGAGCATCAGACGTTCATCGTGGAGCCCAGGGCGTGGGAGACCCTGCCGGATCTCGCCTGGCAGTTCGACGAGCCGTTCGCCGACAGCTCGGCCCTGCCGACGTGGTACGTCGCGCGCGAGACGCGGCGGTCGGTGACCGTCGCGCTGACCGGCGACGCCGGCGACGAGCTCTTCGGCGGCTACGACCGATACCGGGCACTCGCCCTGACCGAGCTGTTCCACCGACTCCCTGACGGCCCGCGCCGCGTCCTGAGCGGGACCATGGCCCGCGTCCTGCCCCGATCCGCCCGGTCGAAGTCGCGGCTCCGCAAGCTCCAGCGGCTCTTCGAGAACATCAACGAGCCGGCCGAGGCACGTTACCTCGGATGGATGACCACCTTCGACGAGGACGCACGGATGGCGCTCTATTCCAACCAACAGCTCGGCCGACTGGCCTCGACTGCGTCGGCGCTTGACGACATGTCGGAGGCCGATCCGGCCGCGATGCTGGGCAGGGCCTTCGCCGCCGCCGGCCGCCGCGATCGGATCACCCGCGCCATGGTCGCCGACATCCTGACGTATCTGCCGGGCGACTTGCTGGTCAAGGTCGACCTGGCCAGCATGGCGCACAGCCTCGAATGCCGGGGGCCGTTCCTGGACCACCGCGTCGTCGAGCTGGCCGCGGCCATGCCGGTCGACCGGAAGATCGGGCTCCGATCGGGCCGATCCAAGGTCGTGCTCAAGCAGGCGTTCGCCGACCTGCTGCCGCCGCCGATCCGGGCCCGGTCGAAGATGGGGTTCGGCGTCCCCATCAGCCGATGGTTCCGCGAAGAGCTGAAGGACGAGCTCAGGGACGTCCTGCTCGATCCGATCTGCCTGGATCGCGGATTGTTCGATCCCGAGACGGTCCGCCGACTCGTCGACGAGCATATCGCAGGGAAACGCGAGCATTCGTTTCGCCTCTGGGCGCTCTTGATCCTGGAATTGTGGTTCCGGAGGCATCTGGATCCGGCGCCGGGAGAGTGCCATCGAAGTCGGCCGGAGGGCCTCTGAAGATCCCTCTTCGGCAGGCTATCGGCCGACCGGGACGACCAGGGAATCGCCGGCCACGAGGGGGACGACCTCTTCCTGGGGAAACGTTCTGAGGAATCCCAGGTAGGCGGCCCCCATCGCCCCCGCGAAACCCGATAAGGCCCCGTCGGCGAGCTCCGTTTCTCGCAAGATCTCGCCCAGCGTGTGCCGCCGGAACTCTTGCTCGAGCGCCTGACGGACCACGTGGGAGCAAGACGGGACTTCTCCGGCCAGGATGATCTTCTCGGGGGCGAACAGGTTGGCGAGGTTCGCCGCGACCATCCCCAGGTCTTTCCCCACCTGCTCGAGCAGGGCACGGATCCGGCGATCCCCCGCATCGGCGGCCGCGACCAGGTCCCCCAGGGACAGGTCATCCCCTTTCTGCAAGAGCGACTTGCGCAGGGGTGTCTTCCGCTCGCTCTTCAACAGTCGGATGGCCTGGGCCACGATGCCCTTGGCGGAGACGAGTTCGGTCATCGTCCGGGCCTGGTCGTCTCGCGGGAAGACCGTCCAGCCGACCTTGCCGGCGAGCCCGCCGTGGCCGGTATAGATCCGGCCGTCGATGACGATGCCCATGCCGATCCCCGATCGGGCCGCCAGGCAGAGGAAGTTGCGGTGTCCCCGGCCGGCCCCCCGCAGCATCTCGGCCAGCGTGAGCGCCCGGATGTTCTCCTCGACGAAGACCGGGCAGTCGAAGTGCGGCTGGAAGTAGTCGAGCAGGGGGACATCCAGGAAATCCGGTATCAGGGAGTAGCGGACGACCCGGCCCTGGAGGCAGTCCAGGTGCCCCGGCGAGGCGATGCCGACGGCGAACAGCCGATGGGTGCCCGCCTGCCGCGCCGTCGCCTTCGCCGCATCCAGGACGATCTCGAGCACGGCGTCGCGGCCCAGGCCCGCCTTGAGGCCGACCTCCTTCTGCGCCAGGATCTCGCCGGCGAAATCGGTCAAGACCGTGCGGACCCGCAGCGCCTCGAAATCGAATCCCAGGAAGCGGCCGTGATCCGGGTTGAGCCACACCGGCACCGGCGAGCGGCCCCGACGGGTCGTCCCGGGGTGATCCTCGCCCAGGACGCCCTTCCGGAGGAACTCTTCGATATAGTTCCCAATCGTCGACGTATTGATGTTGAGCTTGCGGGCGAGGTAGAAGCGCGAACACCGCCTCTCGCGGAAGATCGTGTTGAGGATCCGATTCTTGTTGGCGATCAGCTTCGATTCCCGCGGCCGATGACGTTGGATGACACTCATGTCGAGTCTTTCGAATGAATTACCCATGGTCCCGGCGTGCGGTCGAGCGGCATCGCTGGTCCCCGGGACCTCGCGATCAACTCGGCGATTATACGAAGTGATCCCGAGATCAGGAAGAGAGCGGAGGCGAAGAGCCTCCGCCCCTCCGCCCAGCGATCGCGATCAATAGGAATCGGACGAGATGACCTCGCCGTTCATCCGGGTGCCGAGTGCCCACCAGGTCGCCTGGTTGATGGAATTCTTGACGAACCGGACGCTGCCGTCGGCCATCAGCACGTTGACTCCGCCCGGGTGGAGGCTGTTGACGTTGGCGAACGTCGCGTCGTTGGGATAGCCCCCTCCGGTGTATCGGCAGTCGCCCCAGTTGTACTGGGTGGAATTCGGCGTCACGATCGTGTTGAACATCGTCATGCCCAGCGAGCCGATCTCCCAGAAGATGCCCCGGAACTCGTTGATGCCCGTCCCCTTCTGCCAGGCGGTCTGGCAGGCCTGCAACCCGGTCATGACGGCCGCCGGATTCTGGTTGGCATCGTACTGCTGGGCCGTTCCGCCGGCGCCGCTGATGCCCTGTAACGAATTCCCCGGATATCGGCTGTTCGCCACGCCGTTGCTCACCAGGGCCTCGGAGAAGGCGATGGTGTTCGACGTGCCGTCGGTGACGTTCTGGATCCCGTAGCTGATGTACCACCAGAACAGACCGGTACTCCCCTGCGTGGCCCAGAGATTGGTCGGGGCGGTGTTGTTCGGCGAGAGGGTCGTCGTCCCGGCCGAGGCCACGTAGCTGACGTCGAGCATGTCCGTGCGCCCGTCCGCCGGACGAACCAGCGACAGGCTCCCGGCGTTCGGGTCCGACGGGCACAGGTAGACCGTGATGTGCGTGCCGGTGACCGTGGAATTCGCATAGAATCCGTAGCTGTTGGCGGCATTATTGCCCAGGTTGAAGTTCGCCGCGTTGTACAGCGACGTCTGCTCCAGGGCGGCCAGCATCAGGGCGTGACCGCTCCAGCAATCCCAGTTGTAGGTGGTGATCAAGCCGTATCGCGACACACCCAGTGGGAAACAGCCGATCGACGAATGGTAATTGTGCATTCCCAGGCCGATCTGCTTGAGATTGTTGGTGCATTGCATCCGCCTGGCCGCCTCGCGGGCCGCTTGCACCGCGGGCAAGAGCAAGGCGATCAGCACGGCGATGATCGCGATCACGACCAGCAGCTCGATCAGCGTGAAACCGCACCGCGACCCGCGGACGTTCGCTCTAGACATACGAACCTCCTTCGACCCTTTGATGAGATGTGTGAGGGCATATCGATCTACCCTACAGAAAAGACATGAGGGTCGCGCTTCGTCAAGAGAAATTCTTGTAAACAGAATAAATTGTTCGGTCATGCGACCGGCGCGGCCATCCGGGAGGAGTTCATCGGCTAACGGGTCACCGTCCGGAGTCTCGAGCTATCCCCTTGCGGACCGGCACGATCTCGCGGACTTTCCCCTGGATCCGGCCGACGAACGGGATGATCCGGAGGAAGTTGGACTGGATCATCAGGATGGCGACCAGCTCGCGGTCGTCGTCGAGCCAGGGGGTCGTGCCGAAGTAGCCCGGGTGGCTGACGACGTGGGCCCGGCCGCGGTCGTCGAGCCGATCGAGGAAGAATGCCAGGCCGTAATCCTTGCCGTAGGGCCCGGACATGAGGATGTCGAGCTTGCCCTGTCGCGTATGCATCTCGGCGACGGCCCGATCCGAGAGGATGCGGCGGTCGCGGTAGGTGCCGCCGTTGAGGTGCATCTGGTAGAACGCTGCAAAGTCGTCGAGGGTCGAGGTCATTCCGCCGCCGGCCATGATGAACCGGCTCTGGCCGTCGGGGAGCGTCGGAGTGGCCCGCAGCGCCTGGGCGCCGAAGGCGACGTAGCGCGTGTCACGCATGCCCAGCGGGTCGAGCAACTCGGTGCGGACCAGCTCTTCGAACGGACGCTTCGCCGCCGCCTCGGCCAGCCGCGCCGCCACGTTGAATCCCATGGTGCAATAGTGGAACTCGGCCCCCGGCTCGGTCGCCAGCCCTCCCTCGGCCACCGCACGCACCGACTCGGCCAGCGACCGGTTCCGGGCGGAGAAGAACGAGCCCTGGGCCGGCTTCGCGTTCTCGTCGTTCCCCCTGGCGGGGTCGGGGGCGTCGGCCTTGCCGACCCGCGCCCGCAGCCGCCTGAGGACCGACTCGGTCAGGAAATCGCCCGGCAGGCCCGACATGTTGGACAGCACGTTCCGGACCGTCGGCAGCCTGGCCGGCGCTTTGCCGTTCAGCCGGATCCCCTTGAACTCGGGGAGGTATTTCTCGATGGGGTCGTCGAGCGCCAGCTTGCCGCGGTCGACCAGGATCATCAGCAACGACGCGGTGACGGGCTTTGAGCTCGAGGCCATCTGTGCTTTCTGATCGAGCTTCAGGTTGCCGAACGCCTCCTTGAAGATGACCTCGCCGCGATGGGCCAGGAGCAGCGAGACGCCCGGCACCGTGCGGTCCTCGACCCCCTCGCGGAGGATCGCCCGCAGCGATTTCAGGTCGGCGTCGGTGATGCCGTGCGCGTGCGGATCGCCCGGCCGGAGGAGCTGGGGAGACGCGGCCTCGGCCTTCGCGGCCGGCGGCTCATCCGCGCGGACGGGAGCGATCGAGGTCCCCAGGTGGCCCAGGACCACGAGGGCCATCGCCAGGACGAGACCCGGTGAACGCATCGGAGAACGATCAACGACCATCATGGTTGACTCTCTGGTACATCGGGGCCTTGCAAGGTGAGCCGAACGCCCGTATCGTCCGGGTTCCGCACGTCCAGGCCGGCGACCGGTTGCGTCAGCAACGGTGCCGGGGTCATGACGGCCTCCTCCTCGATCCGAGCTTCGTGGAGCATCATCGAGGCCCCCCAGAGGCCGCCATTCCCGCGCCGGGAGGCCATCGAACGTTGCAGAACGGGACTCATGCCGTATCTGCATCGGCTCCATCGACTTAGAAGGGCATTTCCCGCCCCGGATCGTTGCACTGGTTTGCACTCCTGTGCAACATTTCGACGGCTCGCCATCTCCCATCTCCGGGGCCGGAAGGGAGTTAGCGGCGCGTCCGTGGACGGGTCGCGCCGGTCGGGGCACCGGCGGCACCGACGCTGTCGGCGCAACCCTCGGCCGGTGATGACCCGACCGGCCCGTTCGGTGTCCTGCCGCGAAGCTTGTCAACGGGTCCTGCCCCTGCTCGAGGAGATGCTCACAATCCGCTATTATTAGAATGCCGCCGGTTTGCAATTTCCTTAACGCATCCGACGCGGATTCGGGCCGAAAAACGCCGCAACACACGACCACCACGGCAGATAAAAAAACCCAAAAATTTCAAGATTTGCGCGCAGGATCACGGCGTCGACAGGAAGTGCCGGGGGAATTGCCGGGATTTCTCACCACCGAGCCACCGAGGCTCAGAGAAGACCGAATGACTTACCAATTCTTGTTTTTCGCTCCACTCCGTCTGGAGCAAGAGAGCTGCACCGCACCCTCGGGATCAGGATGCGTGTCCGTTTTCTCTGTGTGCCCTGTGACTCTGTGGCGAATGCGGTTCGATCGATTTCCTCGTCGGTTTGCAGTCTCGGTGTAGAGAAATATCGGATCGCGTGGAGAGGTCCGTTCTTCGGATCGCCTCGCTTCGACAGGGACCGACAGACGCGACGGATGTCAGCTATTGCTGCTTACAGCAATCCCCGGATGTCTTCCAGCGTGGCCTGCACCTCGTCCCAGGTGGGGAAGGGGCCGAAACAGAGCATGCGGCATTGCTCCTCGAATCCGGCGGCGATGATCGCGCGGAGTTCTGCCGGTGGGAAGAGGGCTTCGCTTTTCGCAAAGGTCATGTCGGGCGGCGGGACGTAGCTCTTCGGGAAATGCTCGGTGCTGATCCGGTCGTAGTCGACCTTGATCGCCGCGTATTCGTCGGACCGGAGCATTGCCAGGACCTCCGGGCGCTGGACCAGGCAGAAGAGGTCGTAGTAATGGCGCGCATAGCTGCCGATCGGCTGGCCCACCATCTTGAACGCCTCGACCTTGGCGTGGATCGCGAACATCTTCTCGACGAAGGTGCGGCGGAAATGGAGCAGTCGCATTTCGAACGGCCCTTCGTCCTCGGCGCCCAGAGTGGCCCCGCTTTCCGCGAGGAATTGACCCACGAAGGACTGCAACCGGACGCGTTCGGTCGGCTCCCGGCCACTGGCGGTGCCGGCCTCAACGAAGACGCGATTACGGATCTCACCGGCCCCGGCGAATCTCTGGGCATACTCGAAACGGTCGTTGCGGCCGAAGCCGCCGATGGTCTGGCTCTCCTTCTCGACGAATGTCAGCGCCGGGTGCTGCTCGATCACCTGGCGGAGCTTCTTCAGCTCGCGGTCGATTCCTTTCTTGCCCAGGGGCGGCTCGAATGCGGTCGGGTCGAGGAAGATGTCGATGTCTTCCGAGAATCGCTGGATCAGGCCCCAGCCCTTCGACAGGCTGGTGCCACCCTTGAAGATGACCTGGGGGCCTGCCGACTGCTGGATGATGCGCAGGGCCTCGGTTACGAAGTAGTCCTTCTCAATGATCGCCTCGCGCAGGCCGCGCGGACGGAAATGGTCCGCCGCGCGGATGATGGCCTGCTCGAAATCGGGATGCTCAAAGAGTCTCATGGGGCTTGCGCTCCTTCGCCTGCCATCGCCGCGCGTAAGCCAACGCAGCGAGTATCCCGAAATCGAACCGGGATAGGGGATTCAAACTCTCCCGCAATTCGGCAAGGATGTCGTTGAGTTTCCCGATTTGTTCGCCGATGGCTCCGAACATGGCGCGGACACGCGGAGGCTCGGACCGGGCGGCTTCCAGCAGGCGCTCGAAGCGCCCGGGTTCACGGAAGTATTCGAGAAGCTTCTCGACCGTTTCCTCGGGCGGCAGTTCGCTGGTCTCTCCTCGGTTCCGAAGAAAATCCAGAAGAGCGGCATCCATCTCAGATAGCGCCCGCCACACGACTGGCCGCCGCGTGTGAATGACTGCATCCTTGCCGAGGAAGAGGCGAGGGAGGCTCGTGCCGTCGGTCGCCAATTCGATCCGGGCCGCATTCTGGGTCGTGAAACCCAGCAGGTTGGCTGCCGCGATGCCTGCCGGGAAGACTCCTTTCTGCCGAAGTGTCAGGGATCGAATGTGGGCCATGTTGGGCCGGCTGGGGCCAAAGGCGGTTTGGCGCGGCCGGTAGTAAAGTCCCTTACCCAGACGCTGGATCGCGCCTTGGCGGTGCAGGCGGCACAGCGTTTGCGCCACGGCGGTGGAAGGCATGCCGTCAAAGTCGGCCAGCCGCCAAAGACGCTCGCCGCTGGATTCGATCCTCGCGCGGATCGTCTCCGCAGTGGTTCCCGCACCCGTCCGGTTTCTCTTTTCGTCGGTTCGCATATTGTGATTATCGCTCAGAAGAGAGCACAGTGTCAAGTTTTTTTGCTGTTAAACTTGACATAAGTGGCTGGAGAGTGCCCCATTCTCGAGACTCGGACCAGTTGGTGCATGGACGCATGCCCTTGGCGGACCGGCCGTCAAGAGTGATAGAAGCTAGCGACACTTCCCATGATCTCGCCCGCGGCGATGTAGCGTTGCGGGAATTGCTGGATAACTTGCTGGTAGGCTGCATCGCGGGCCTCGACAGTCGGGAAACCGAAGCCGTCACGGGTGCGGATGCCTCCTTCTTGCTCGATCGCTCGGGCGACATGAGCGGGATTCACCAGGTCGTCGCGGCGGATGGTCAACTGGATGAAGTAGCGGAGCTGATGGTCCATTGCCAGTTCGGCTTCTTTCCTGGCGTTCTTGCCGTTCGGACCATAGCCGTGGGCGTCGAGATACGACGCCACCGAACCGTAGACGGTTTTGGTAACGTGGGCCTCAGCCCACTTGTCATGACCTGGGATAAAGAATGATCCGGCCTTAGTTTTCGTACCGCACCCGCACCAGCATTCGCCGGTTGGCATAAGTCGAGGCATACTAACCTCCGATTGGACTGTTGTGTCTTATGGTATTCTCGATCCTTGGATGTCCAAGGATGGTCTTGGCGATCCTAGATTAATCTTGGGCTCCCAAGAAAGTCAAGTTCCTGAATCCACGGCCTTTGGCCGTGCGACCCGAAGAGCTTCGAGCGATCCGGCGTGCTTCCTCTGTAAGACGACACCGGCTAGGCATGCCGCGAGTTCTCCTCGGAGTGCCCAAGATAGCGGTGGCCAAAGCGTCTGCTTCATAGGCGGGCTTCCAGAATCCCGCCCCGCTGTCAAGCAATCCGATAGCACGCATAAACCGTTCGTCGCTAGGATAGCAATCCCGCATCATCTATAGATGTCATGATCCGTAATATCGGAAAACATGTGTTTTCCGTGATTTGTTTATGCGACCGGTGAGCGCTGACGCATTCCCTTCGCCCGGCTGACCGCTATGATCACGAAAACCGCTGACGGATATGCATGAGCGAATCGTGATCGACGAGTGGGAGGAACGGCGATGAGCGGCAACAAGCTACGCAGTTAGCCCTTATTGACATACAGGCGCCGAAACCGTCGCGGAGGCTGTCGCAATCGGGGTCAGCGGGTCTTCTTCTCCAAGCCGTGGAGCACATCAACCTGAGACAGGATGTGGTGTACCAGGGATACGGCCGCTGCCGCCGCTAGCGGCTGGTGCCCACCATGCTTCGTGCCATCGCCCCAGTCGCAAATGGCCTTCGCGACAATCCATGGGATGCCCTGCCGATGCGCCGCCGCCGCCAATCCTGCGCCTTCCATCTCGCCGCCGATCGCCGCCGGATAGGCGCCGAACAGTGACCGTTTGAATGCCGGATCATCGATCAGCTTCTCGCCTGACAGAAGGGGGCCGATCTGCCTACCGCATTGCGAGCCACCCGGCCGCAGAAAAGACCAGTGCGGAACATTGTCGAAGCGGTTTAATAGCGTTTGGCTGACCGGCACCGACACCCCGCGATGAATGGTCTCCGCCTGCCCGACCCGCTGCGGTTCGTAGGGAATGATCTCGGAAGCAATCAGTATATCGCCGAGCTGCTGCCTGGTTGGATCTCTGCCGAAGGCAATGCCGGCCATAATGATGGCGCGGGGACCCCAGACTCGGATGGCGTGCTGTGTCGCCAGTTCGGCGGAGCCGGAACCCACCGAGCCCATGCGGCATTTCGTGACGGCCACCTTGCAGCTACCGAACGTCCCGAGGTAGTAGGTCTCTTGCTCGGCGAAGCCTTTGAGCACCTCTCTTCGGCCTGCCAATGGGTCGAGGCGACGGAGCGCGGCGTGCAGCTCGATGTCGGTGGCCGTGAAGAGTACAATATCGATCTGAGCGGCCAGAGAGTGAAGCTCGTCGGCGGAAGTGTCTGCAAGATCGGGTAACGCGCCGTGCCAGGTCTGATCCTCCAAACGGTAGGGCGGCAAGTCGCCGACCTGACGCGTAGGAATTGGGCCAGGGTTGGCCAGGGGCTGAGTCTGTTGGTCGGGCTTCGGCTCGGACTTGGCTACGAGCTGCGCCAACTTCCTAAGCGCGATCCTGAGTGTCCCGCCCAGGACGATATCCGACGCGAACTTGTCGGGATCGTCGCCGCCGCCGTTCGTCGTCGGAAACGACTCTCCAAGCATTAAGGCTGCGCGCTTCCGATAGACGGCATCCCAGAGAGGATCGAGTCGATCCTGGTGATTGATCCTAGGCGAGAGATCGAAATCGATAGCCGGAACCGTTTCGCAAAGCTCTTCGAGGAAGTGGGGGCACTCGATCGATGAGAAATTCTTCCGGCATAGCCTCGCCGCCTTCTGGATCGGGAGCACGAAAGAATTGCGGAAACTCTCTTCGCATCGTGCGATGTATGCGGCACGGGCTTCTTCGGGCTTCAGTAACTCTCCCCAACCCCAGGAATAGGCGAGGATATCGAAGGTCATTATGAGCTGGGGGATAAAATCCTTCAGCCACGCGGGCCACCCATCCGTCTCCTCGAGATCTCGCAGCGGCCGCACGGCGTCGGCGACGCGAAGAAAACCTGGCAGTCGATGGCTCTCTTGGGCCCTCGGGACGGAAAAAGACGATTGTTCATCGTGGTAGAGGAATCGCTCAAGCGCCTTGACGAGCTCGCGCAATTGTTCCAAGGTTGGTCTGGGACGGGCTGTGTCGGCAGACATGGTGAGCTTCCGGTCCGGCTCGGGATCGAATCCCCGACGAGGCAATGGGTATATGGCGGCGACCTAGACATCGGCGGCAGAGGCTGCACGCCGTTCCGATCACGGAAGTATACCATACGCCCGCCTTTCGCCTCAAAGTGCAGCGCGTAATTAACCTGTGAAATGGATAAGACTTGGGTTACAATGAACACAGCATATTGCGGTGGAATAAGGCTCGTGCGGCCGGCCAATGCTCATGAAGAATGGAAGAATCGAGCCATGACGTCGCCTTGCCGCCGTCCGTCAGGTCGGCAGACGCCATTTTTCCAGGCAATAGGACCGGAAACAGGGACGCAGCTAGGACCGGAAACAGAGGACCGGAAACAGGAGGACCGGAAACAGGGACGCAGCTAGGGACCGGAAACAGGGACGCAGCTAGTTTTTCAGACTTTTCCTCCTCAGTTGGCCCTGCTGGACCGGAAACAGGGACGCAGCTGACCGGAAACAGGGTGACCGGAAACGGGGACGGACCGGAAACGGGGACGCAGTTCGGACCGGAAACGGGGACGCAGTTAGTTTTCGGACCGGAAACGGGGACCGGAAACGGGGACGCAGTTAGTTTTCCAGACTTTTCCTCCTCAGTTGGCCCTGCTGAGAGCCTCGGCCCTCATCCTCATCAGTTCGGGTGAAGGACACCAGGTCCCCGTCCGGGTGAGCAGAGCCTTCACGCATAGCGGACATCGATCAAATGCCATTGGGGCGCAACGGCGTATTCGATCGCCCGAGGCCGCCCAGCATAGGCTGGGACGGAAGGGTGGCCAACTGGCCCCAATTGGAACCGCGGCGCGGTCCATTCGATTTCGACCGTGGTGTTGGTAACGGCCTGCGGGGCCTTGCCTGTTCGAACTCCAACCGGAGTTGCCACTGATACACGAGGGTTGCCCGGTTCGCGTATGGCACCTGAATGCCCGGGTCCATCACGAAGAGGGCGTGTTGGAAGGGCTGGTAGTTGTACTTCTTCCGCATCCTGACCGACGGTGCCTTGACGCCCTCGGGGCGAGGCAGATTGGTACCCGGCGGCGGAAGGTATGCGCGAATGAGGTCAGCGAGTTCCTGGGTGCCGGTATAATCCCGGCTCGGCGGCTGACCGATCATCTGTACGCCGTGCCGAGGGTTCAGGCTCGGATTGTGGATCAGGTGCGGCGGGTATTGAAACGTATGTTGGGCTTGGCTGTGCTCCAGGTCAACCAGCAGGGGGCATGGATCGAGGGTAAAACACCACAGAATGTGGTCGGAGACCAGCGGATAGGCCATCGCGCCGAATCGTCGCATTGAGATCCGAAGCTGCCACTCGAGCGCCTGGTAGAAAGCAGCCTCGGATATGACCACGAGCGGATCCTCCGAGCACTAGACGGTCGCCTGTCCCACCCGGTTGTACCGGCCGCCGTGCGTGAAGTAAGCGCCTCGGCCCAACAAGGGAGTCGGCCATTCGGTGTCCGGCGATGTGACGCGGTACAGCTTCGTTCCGGCGTCCGGCGTGTAGTCCATGAACGGTCCCCAAGTCACAGCGTCAGGTCGCGGCGGCGGACTCATACAGCGTGCGGACAACGGCCTCGTACACCCTGTACCCGCCGAGTTCATTTAACTGGTCCAGGGACAGGCCGGAGAGGAGACCAATCACTCGGTCCCAGGACGGACCCGGACCGCGGTCCTGCTCGTAGCCCCGCTGTGCCTGATGGGAAAGGATGACCTCGCCGGCCAGCCGCGCGTTCGGGAACCTCCTCATGATCCGCTCCTGGCTAGCCGTGGAAAGCCTGTAGAGCGTCCCCGCGGCGACGGGCTCCGCGATCACGTCGAGGGGTGCCAGCGGTCCCGACTCCTCCTCGGGAAGATCGCATTCCTGGACCGTCCAGGAGCTGTCCCGGGTGCGCCTGCCCAACTCGCGAGCGGATGCCTGTGCCGCTTCCCGATCGCGCCAGGCGTAAAGCCATCGCCTCGCCGGACCAGGTTCCGGAACTCGCGGGACGTTCGACAGATCGATCCCGATCTCTTCCAGAAATGCCTTGTACGCCTCGAACTCGTGACTCGTGGTCCCGCCCGGCTTCATCACAACGAATCCGCGCATCGCATGTTCCTCCACCTTCTCATTGCTCAGCATACCCGCCGGAGTGAAAGAGGAGAAGCCGCTTCGTCGGAGCTCCAGCCAGATCGTCCCCTTTCTCCAAGCGACTCCCCGCCAGGCCATCGGTTCAGGCGTGGCCCGGAGGCCGAAAAGGAGACGGAACGAATGACCTGGGCGGAAAAGAGCACGGAACGAATTTCCGGCCTCGCGCCGAACGGAAGGTCAGAGGCTCTTGCGCGCGTTCGCGACGCGACGGGTGGACTTCCGAGCGATTTGCGGTGTCGTCCTGTTGGCTTCGACGAGCGCGTATGTGCCTTCCTCTGGCCGTTGGCTGATGCGACCTTCCCCCACGATGACGACGAGCGTGCTCGCAAAGTGCTTCTTGAGCCCCTCCCAGCACTCAAGAGCCACGAAGTAATCCTGGGTCGCGGCGTAACGGTTCTTGTCTCGCCGATCGAGCGGCTCGAAGACGGCCATGTAACCCGTCGGATTGTCCTGGGGCGTCTTCTTGAAGTAGGAGGAGATGAAACGCACGCGCTCGCCGACCTGGAAATCACGACGGATGCCCGGTATCGGGGCGTCATCAACGTCCCTGGGTCGAGCGGAGAACGACTGGATGCAAACCATCTCGCCGCCGGGTTCGGTCTCGGTGATCGCGCTCATGATATCCGCTCGCGGCTGAAAAGTTATCCGGAACGAGCCCGACGCGCCAGCGAGTGAAGGGTCTCTGGGTATGCACTCGCTGGCGCTTCGGGCTTTTATGGGTATGCACTCGCTGGCGCTTCGGGCTCGTATGAGAGCCCTCGCTGGCGATTCGTGGGGT
>JBKQHM010000524.1:0-7960 GCA_052148775.1 Isosphaeraceae bacterium
AGCTACCAATGACCAATGACAAACTCGACCAATGACCAATGACAAACCGGAAGGAGGTTATCGGACCAAACGAGACGAACTATAATGTAAAGCAGTGCGGTGCCGGGAAGGCACCGGGCACGCGTTGAGGGAGGATACTCGCGGAGTATCATCCAGGGGAAGGAGTTGCGGCCGGCCGACGCGTAATGGGCCATCGACAGTTTCCGGCTCGGCTGGGCTGCCCTGTCCTGACGCCGATCGATCGCGAGGAAGGGGCTCGCAAATGGCTACGGGACCTGCGCTTCGGGTGCTCTTGATCGTGACCGGTAGCACGCTCCGAGCCGAGGAGATGGACCGGCCGCTGGCCTACTACCTCAAGCAGCGCGTCGAGCAGTCCCTGAGCGAGGCCATCGCCGACGGTCGCGACGGCCTGGAGGGCTATGTCGTCCGCGTCGCGGCCGACTTCCGGTGGATCCACGACGATCCCCTCCAGAACCTGCCGACGATCTCGCTGGGCGGCCCCGGCGTCAACGCCCTGGCCCATCGATGGCTCGAGGATGTCCCCGTCTCCCTCGCCTTCAACGATCGCTATTTCATCCAGATGGACCCCGACCTGGCCGAAGCCCGCGTCAGCATCTGGGGCATGGACAATGCCACGACCCAGATCGCGGTATCCGTGTTCATCGACCGGTTCCTCCCCCGCTTCCTCGAGCGCTGCGCCAAGATCCCCGCCCAGTTCATCCTCCCCGAAGGCGACAGCGAGAGCGGGCTCGGGAATGAATTCGACGAGACCGAGGACGACTGACGCGTCGCCGCCCGGCCTGGCCGGAGTTCCCCTTGTCCTGCCGATCCCGGACCGTCCGAATCCCACGGCCCGGACCATCAAACCGCATCCTCTCCCAACGGATGTACACAGGGTCAGAATTCTCCGGGTTTCACCCGGGGAAGTGTTCCCTCGCCCTGCCGGGCCGACGCAGGCGGGCTAGCCCGATTTCCCCGGGCCATCGAGCCGGAACAGTGAAAACCCGGGGGCTCAATCGTTCCAACCCTTTCGCACCTTGAAAGGGTGCAGAGTCCCCGAAATCCGTGACGGCCCGGGCATTTGTAATCGCAAATCGATGCTTTCACAGCTTCTCGGTCAATCGAGTCGGATTTTTATCATCATTGCGTCTCCGGTTGTTCCATAATTCTTCATAGAGGGGGACTGACGCAGGCCCGACCAGGGCCCAGGTTTTGTGAGGAGCTTCGAAATCGATGGGCGCGCAAGGGGAGGGGTCGGTCGATCCCGAAAGCCGGGGAAGCCATCCCCGGATGGTCGATGATTCCCGCCGCGACGCGGCCCGCAGTGACTCGCCCTCTCCATCGGATCGGTCGGATGGTTGCGCCAGGATGGCGTGGGATGTTCATGTCCAAGGAAGGATGGATATTGCGATGAATTCTTCTCGACGCTTGAACGGGAAGGTGGCTCCGCGGGAGGGGGCATCGGCGGGGCCGCGGACATTCGTACGCGGCACGCTCGCGCACGCGATCGGTACGATCATCCTCGCCGTCGGGGCCGCGAAGGGCGCGGCCCCGCCGCGGGCCAACCCGGCGCTGGTGCTGGTCGGTCGCACCGTGGAGCAGGACCAGGGGGCCTGGGTCGTCGACTATCGCCTCCGGCTCGCGGGGCAAAGCGGGGCGATCATCATGCCCGAGGAGATCGGCGTGAAGGTCGACGGCTGGGTCTCGAACTCGCGAGTGGCGAGCCACGCGGTGCCGCGATGGTCGTCGCTGGGGATCTCCCGGGGACCGGAGTTCTCGGTCGTCGGCGAGGTGATCGCGGCGGCCGACGAGGCGCACCGGTGCCGCGAGAAGTTGATCGTCTCGGTCTGGGGCGAGGACCAGTGTCCGTGCGGACCCGGATCGACCGCCCGGGGCGGGGCCAGGGCCGGAGATCGGCCGGGCGCGGCATCCGGTCCGGAGTCCGGGCGCGAACCGGGCCCGGCCGGCCCGACGGCCGGGCTGCCGTTGAGCGTCGCCCCCGGCCGACTCGTGCATGTGCGCCTGCGGCTGGAGCATCAGCACGTCCTCTACGGCGACTACGACCCGCTCCTGGCGATCCGCGAGGTCGAGTTGGCGGTGGGCGGCTCGACGATCCGCGACCTCGTGGCCCTCGACCGCGAGCAATACCTCGCGCATCCCAAGGCGACCTGGCCCGAGCCGCCCGAGGAGCGTCGCGACACCCGGCATGCCGTCACGGGCGCCGATAGCCTGCACCTCGAGGCCCATGTGCCCGGCCATCATTATTACCGATTCCCCGACCGGCCCGTCCGTTATGGCACGAAGATGCGGCTGCGGTTCTGGTACCTCGTCGCCGCCGGGACCGAGGGAGAGGGCCGCGCGCGGATCGCCCAGTACAAGGATACCCCGACCTCCTGGCGGCTCCTCAACAGCGCCGGCTTCGAACGCTGCCTCAAGACCGTCGGCCGATGGACCAAGGCCGAGTATCTCTTCACGACCGATGCCGAGGCCACCACGCTGGCCCTCGACTTCCGCATCGCCGGCGACGGCGACATCGGCGAGATGTGGATCGACGACGTCAGCCTCGAGCCCGTCGGATCCCCGGGGCAGGCGGGGCCATGATCGTGTATTCGTCCTCTCGAACGGCTCCCGGCGCGATCACTTGCGGTCCGGGTATTCGATGATGATGAGCTTGTGCTCCCGGTCGTCGTAGGCGTACTCCTGGTAGTACGGGAGCTTCGGTAAGGCGATGTTATTCGCCTTGATGATGGCCTCCATGAACTCGTTGTAATCCTTGGGATAGCGGTCGTTCTCGGCCTTGAACAGGTCGATGGCATGCTGCATGTTGAGCATGGACGCCCTGCCGATGATCGAGACATAGGCGTTGCCCTGGAGCGTGATGGGGTCCTTGGCGACGATCCGGGTCGAGGCGACCTGGGCCTTGCCCTGTTTCAGCTCGGCCTGGGCATTGCCGATGTTCTGGGTCCGCTTGCCGACGATGAACTCCGGCTTCGCCGGCGCCTTGGGTTTGGGCTGGGCCGGGGGCGGGGTCCGTTCGACGGGCCGAGCCATGTCATCCTGGTCGATTGCGACCCCGGTCAGCGCGGGCGCCCGGGTCTCGGGCCGCTTGTTGCCGAGTTGCTGGACCTCGGACTCGCACCCGGCCGATGCCAGGGCACCGGCGACGAGGACTAGCCAGGGCAACGAGGCCGTCCGGGAGCGGATTCGACGTCGAGAACCGATCGATCGAGATGGCGATTCCGCGTGCATGGGCTCTCCAATCCGATCCAGTGGGGTTCAGAGCTTGTGAAAGAATCGGATTGCAGATTCGGGATTCCAAATTCCAGAAGCCATAAACCCTTGGCATGCGGGGCTTAATATGCATCTGGAATCTGGAATGTGTGATCTGGAATCGATTCATTCACAGCCGCTCAGTTCAGTCGTCCCACTTCCACCTGGCAATCTCGGGGATCGCGTCGTAGCGGGTCAGGTCGAAGTGGAGCGGGGTCACGGTGATGTAACCCTCGCAGAGGCTCGTGACGTCGGTCTCGGGTCCTTCGAGATTGAAGGGCGGCTCGTAGGTCATCCAGTAGTAGGTCCGTCCTCGGGGGTCCTGCCGGCGCTGGAAGCCCTCGCCGTAACGGCCCAGTCCCATGGGGACGACGCGGATGCCCCGGGGCTCGCCGCGCGAGTGGGCCGGCAGGTTGACGTTGAACAGCGAGCCGTTCGCGGGCTTATTGGCCAGGATCTTCTCGATGACCCGCACGGCATGCCGCGCCGCATGGGGGAAGTCGAAGTGCTCGGCGAGCTCTAGCGAGACCGCGATGCTGGTGATCTTGAAGAAGGCGCCCTCGATCGCCGCGGCCACGGTGCCGGAGTACAGCACGTTGATCCCGGCGTTCGAGCCCGAGTTGATCCCCGAGACGATCAGGTCCGGCGGGCGCGACATCAGCTCGCAGATCCCCAGCTTGACGCTGTCGGCCGGGCTCCCCTCGACCTTCCAGCCCAGGGTGCTGCCGTCGACATCCTCGACCTGCTTAACGACCAGGGGCTCGAGGAGCGTGATCGAGTGCCCCACGCCGCTCTGCTCCATCGCCGGGGCCACCACGGTCACTTCCCCGAGCCGCATCAGCTCCTTGCGCAGGGCCCGCAGGCCGGGGGCAAAGACGCCGTCATCGTTCGTCAAGAGGATCTGCATCGCTTCGGTTTCATCTCTCGAGGTCGGGGTGCGTTACTCAACTCATGCGACGATTGTCTTCGCCGATCGTAACGGTACGAGGCGACCAACGTCAACCGGGGGCAGGGTTTCCGCGCCGCGATGCCGCCACGCCACAATGCCCATGACTCGACTGGTCTTCCGGCAACCCTTGATGCATGATGGAAGGACACGCTACTTCCGAAAGGCCTCGTATCGTTAAGGGGGTTTGCTAACATGGAGACCGAAATGATGGGCCGGGTCTTCACGGAAGCCACGATCGAGAGCCTGGAAGACCTTTGGGCCGAGAAGCGTGGACTGTGTGCCCCCGACCAGGTCCGTCGAGTGATCGTTCCCGATGCCTTGGTGGACACCGGTGCGACGCTACTCTCCCTCCCGACGCGGCTCATCCGGCAGCTCGGCCTGGAAGAGCGATACAAGAAACGCGTGCGGAGTAGTGTTGGCGTCTCCGAGGCCGCCGTCTACGACGCCGTGCGGCTGACCATCCAGGGGCGCGACTGCACGATGGACGTGATCGAAGTCCCCGACGACACCCCGGTCCTCATCGGCCAACTGCCGCTGGAGCACCTCGACTTCGTCGTCGACATGCGGTCTCATACGCTGATCGGAAACCCCGCGCACGGCGGCGAGCACATGTATGAGCTCTATTGAGCGATCGCCGCATCGCGCCGCCATAGCCAGGCGAAGACCGGGATCAGGGCCAGGGATCCCCACTGATAGGCCGTGAGGCCCAGGGCCACAACCGGCTCCGGGCGGATGAACTCGGTAAGGAAGCGGTAGACCAAGTAAGCGATCAGGTAGAGCTTGATCCGCTGGAATCGGAACAGGCCCCGGCGCTCGGTCCAGGCCAGGAACACCGCGGCCGACGCGTGGAACGCCGCCTCGTAGAGCTGGGTCGGGTGCCGAGGAATCCCGTCGTGGAACACCACGCCCCAGGGGAGGCTCGTCGGCTTGCCGAAGCAGCAACCGCCGACGAAGCACGCCAGCCGGCCCACGGCCACCGCCGCCGCCACCGGCACCGCGAAGCTGTCGCCCGTCTTGATCGTCACGCCCAGGGCGGCCTTGGCCAGCTCGACGCCGAAATAGCCCCCCACCAGGCCGAACAGGATCGTCTTGCCGTTGTCCAACCAGGCCCGGCCGCTGAGCAGGCCCTCCCAGTCGGCCAGCACGAACGGCAGCTTCGACCCGATCATGGCGCCGCAGAAGGCCCCCAGCGCGATCCCCCACCGCTGCGCGGCCGAGAGCGGCAACGACCGGTCGCCCCGCCGCTTCAGGATCACCGCGGTCGCGAGGGACAGGATCATGATCGCGGCATAGGCCAGGCCAGGACCAGCCTGTGACGAATTGATCATCGGTATCTCAACTCCGTTCAGCGCGACATGAACATGCAGAAGGCGAACAGCGCGATTCCCAAAGCCGTGATCACGACGATCGGGATCAGGATTGTCAGACCGATGATCCACAGAGCTCTCTCCATGCCAGACATCGGCTCGGCTCGCCGACGTCGCCGGCCCGCCTTCACCGACGTGATGGCCCAGGCCGGCAGGAAACAGACCAGCAAGGCAATGGCCAGTCCGGGCGCCGCCCGGAAGATCCCCGCAAACACGGCGATCAGAGCGATCAAAACCATCCAGCCCGCAATCGAGGACAGCGCGCCGCGAGGCGCCGGCGGAATGGTCTGCCTCGGTCGAACGCCGGGGTATCGGCGCCAATCCCGGTGCTGACAAAGCCAGCACTCCGAAGAGCCGGGATGATTCGAGGCGCCGCAGTCCCAGCAGGTCAACTCCGGCGTGGACTTCGGATCGCTCATGGCGGAGAACTCGCCCGGGAGACTTTCGCGTTGACTCGCGACCTGTACGGGACCATTCGAATCACTCCGCGAGCACCCGACAAGCCCTGGCATCGCGAGCCGATCAACGGAAGCCAGCAGGACTGCTCATCATGCAAATCAGCCAGAAGGCAATGAATAACGCCAGGCCCAGCAGGATGGGAAGCAGGAACGTGAGCACCACGATCCACACGAATTTCCTCGTAGTCGACGTCGGCAGGCCCCGATTCCGGCGGCGGTTCGCGATCACCTCGGCGACGGCCCAGGCCGGCGCGACGACGATCACCATCGCGAGGACGAGCCCCGGGGCGATCACTAGCCCCCCGAGTGCGACCAGGCCCAGGGTCACACCGATCAGGGCATTCGAATGGTCGGACATCGGCGGCGGAGCAGGCTTCGGAGACGTCGGGAAGCGGGGCGGCCCGCGCCAGTCGCGGCGATTGCAGAGCCAGCATTCCGAGGCGCCGGGGTCGTTCACCGCGCCGCATTCCCGGCAGTTCAGGTTGGGGTTCGGCGTGGGTTGCGCCTGGCTCATGAGCTCCCTCCTTCCGGGCTGGACCCGGCATGGGCCGGGATATCGACCGTCGCCAGCCGCCGGGCGTACTCGGCCGCCATCGCCTTCACCCGGCGGATGACCTGACCCTGAATGATCCCGCTCATCGCCATCGCCGTCAGGAAGATGAGCTCGTGATACCGCGGCACGCGCACCTCCCGCGCGTCCTCGATCCATATCGCCCAGCCCAGGACCACGACGTAGCCGAGCATCGCGGCGACCGTCGCGAACCAGACCAGCCGGAGCTGGAACCGCAGGCCGGCCACGGCCGGGATCAGGAAATAGCCGACGATCAGCGGGCTCCTCGGCCCGTCGGCCACCATCAAGAGGAGGGTCAGCAGCAACACGTCCAGGGCCGTGGACACGTACTTGAGCGCCGACGGCAGCAGGTGCAGCCGCAGCCAGACGTGCACCCCGACGCCGAGGATCACCCAGGCCGAGGCGATCGCGGTGACCGTCTTGTGAAACGGCAGGTCGATGACCTTCGGGAGCTGGATGAAGCCGAGGTCGACCCCGTAATAGTTGATCAGCTCGATGGCGTAGAACGCGGCGACGGCCGCCAGTCTCAGCAGGTTCGCCCGCGCCTCCCCCTCATACTCCTGCCATCGCCCGACGATGTACCAGGGGCGATCCTGGTCCCCGGGGATCGGCGATCCGTCGGCGAGCAAAGGTACGGATGCGGGAACGTTGCTCATGGTGGCGACCTTACCGGAGTGTTGTGCGGAGAATGAACAGGGCGTTAGCCAGAGCCGCGACCACCGCGATGAGGATTACGATCGCCAGGCCGGCCATCTGCGCCCCCTGTCGCAAGCCCGGGGCGATGACCGTGATCCAGATCATCGCGATCACGGCGATCAACACCGCGATCGACCCCATCGCGGACAGACAGCCGACGGACGTTGCCCGCTCGCCGTTCCGGGGCCGAGACGGATGCCCCGGCCGATTCTTGGGTGTCCCGCGCCAGTCCCGCCGGTGGCAGAGCCAGCATTCTGAGGCATCGGTATGGTTCGTCGCACCGCAGTGGCGGCAATCCGGCGCGAGGGGGGCTTCGTTCATCGCGTCCCTCCGGCCAGGATCGGTAGCACCACGTCCCCGGGCGCCGCGGGCATTCGGGCCGCGGCCGTGTCGCGATAGAACAGGTTATAGGTGTCGAAGGGGATGATCCGACCGTCCGGGTGGACGATGTGGATGCACGACTTCTTCACCGAGCGGACGTCGAAGTTATACGGGTCGAGGAACTGTACGATCAGCACGCGGAAGATCTTGTCATACGTCAGTTGCGGCGGCACGGTGAGCTCGGGCAGGCAGCAGAGGAGCTGGCGCAGCGTCCAGGCCGAGGAGTCGGGCGAGTGCGACGTCGAGAACAGCTCGACGACCAGCCGCC
>JBKQHM010000525.1:0-10578 GCA_052148775.1 Isosphaeraceae bacterium
CTTCGGAATCGGATGCTCGGTGTTGATCCTCGGTTAGGCGATGTCGGCCACCGGCCAGACCGCGACGCACCGGGCCCCGTCGTATCCGGATCACACGCGGCTGATGGTGGTCCGCGACGGCGAGGGCCGCGAGCGGCCGGTCGCCAGTCGTGGAGACTGGGAGGTGCGTCGCGCGCACATCCTGGCCCATTTCCAGGAAGTCGCCGGTCCGCTACCCGGCGGTGAGCGACGAGTCCCGCTTGCGGTGGAGGTCGTGTCGACGGAGAAGGATGACGGAATCGTCCGCAAGAAGATCCGGTTCGCCACCGAGCCGGGGGACCGGGTCCCGGCCTGGCTGTTGATCCCCGACGAGCCGGGGGCCGTGGAGTCGAAGCGCCCGGCCGTGCTGTGCCTGCATCAGACCGTCTCGATCGGCAAGGACGAGCCCGTGGGGCTCGGCGGCAAACCCGACCTGCGGTACGCCCTGGAGCTGGCGCGCCGCGGCTATGTCGCGATCGCCCCGGATTACCCCAACTTCGGCGAGTACAAGATCGACGTTTACAAACTTGGATATGCCAGTGCCACGATGAAGGCGATCTGGAACAACCTCCGCGCGGTCGACGTGCTCGCCGGCCTGGAGGAGGTGGATCCGGAACGGATCGGCGCGATCGGCCACTCGCTCGGCGGCCACAATGCCATCTTCACGGCGCTCTTCGAGCCGAGGATCAAGGCGGTGGTCTCGTCGTGCGGCTTCAACGCCTTCCCGTTCTATTACGCGGGGAACATCGCCGGCTGGTCGCACCAGGGTTACATGCCACGGCTGAAGGAGGCGTATCAGCTTGACCTGCGCCAGGTCCCCTTCGACTTCCCCGAGTTGATCGGCGCGCTGGCCCCCCGGGCGTTCTTCACCAATTCGCCGCTCCACGACGCCAACTTCGAGGTCGAAGGCGTCCGGGTCTGCATCGGTGCGGCGAAGCCTGTGTATGAACGGCTCGGGGTCTCCGACCGCCTGATCGCCGTCCACCCTGACGCCCAGCACACCTTCCCGCCCGACGTTCGGAATCAAGCCTATGAGTTCCTCGGTCGGTATCTCCGTAAGGCCCGTTGAGGCCCGTGATGAACTCTCGGAGTTCTTGACGTTGAGGACCCGCGGTATAATCGGTCGAGGAGGTACCGATCATGCTGACCATCACACAGGAACAGCGAGTGGCCATCGACCAGGCCGGCGGTGAGCCGGTCCGGCTGGAAGATCCCGAGAATCACCGCGCGTATATCCTGCTCGACGAGGAAGCGTATAGCCGCTTGCACCCACCTTCCCGGGAGAGTCGAGTTTCCCTATTCGATGTCCCCGAGGGTATCCGCCGTTCCCATGCCGCGTTCCTGCGCGATCTCCCCGAGTTGCTCGAGAACGAGGCGTTGCGTGGCAAGTGGGTCATGTACCACGGCGATGAGCGGGTCGGTATCGTGTCCAGCGAGGAACTCCTGCTTCAGGAAGCTGCGCGACGCGGGCTATCGAGGGATCAGTACGATACCTTCATCATCGAAGAAACCGAGGAGGTGGATTTTCCCTCTGCCTGGATGTCATGAAAGTTCTGAACCGACTGCCGATTTCCGAATACGGCTGGAAGGTTCCCACACCGGACGGGGAGGAGGCGGTCAAGCCCTATCAGATCATCGTCATGGTCGGTATCACGGCCAAGGACGTCCGCGAACCTCCCCCTGATTCGCCCCGAATTCCCGTCGTGCTGGACACCGGGCATAATCACAACTTCGCGATCCGGCGAGGACAGTTGGAGCGTTGGCGACCTCTTGCCCTACCGAGGACGGGCCAGATTGAGGTCGGTGGTTCCATCATCCCACTCCTTGCCGCGAATCTCTGGATTCACCCGAACCGAGAAGGGGCCCTTGAGCCGAGCGGGGAATCCCCGTTCCTGCTCGAACTCAAGGAAGGAATCGCCGTCTATCCACCCGTCGTGGCCAATCCCGCCAGGCTTCCCACTCTGGGACTACGCGGGCTCATCCGTAACGGCCTCAAGCTCACGATCGATGGCGAATCCCGCGAGCTGACCGTGGAATCCAGGTCCCCTTGAACGGCCGGCCAGCCTCCACGCTCGGACAGATGTCAATCTGGTTTCCCTGCATGAGACGGCTTGACAAACCGCGGCAGGATCGTAGTCTACGACCTAGGGTCTGACTCGGCTCGCAGCGCGATCGACACCCGCAGGGATCGGCCGATGTTCTGAAAGCCGAGGCACCAGGAAAACACCCGCCCACCAACCCCAGCATGGATGAGGGCGCCATGGATCGACGCATCCTCGTGGTGGACGACAGCCAACTCGTTTGCCAGCAACTCTCGCAATTCCTGGCCTCTCCGGACCGGCAGATCACGGTCGCACCGGACGGCACGACGGCCCTGGAGTGGCTGGTCGAGAATCGTTGTTCGTTGGTCTTGACGGACTTGCGCCTGCCCGGCATCAGCGGCCTGGAGCTGATCCGAGAGATCCGGGATCGAGAGATGCCGGTAACGGTCATTGCGATGACCGGATATGCCACGGTCGAATGCGCGGTCGAGGCGATGAAGCTCGGCGCTTACGACCTGATCCTCAAGCCGATCGATACGATGCGGCTGGAGGTCGTAGTCGATCAGGCGCTGGAGGACCGTCGCCTGATCGACGAGGTTGCCGACCTGCGGAGCCGTCTGCGGAAGAAGTACGCTTATCACAATTTGTTAGGGCGAAGTTCGCGGATGGTGGACGTCTTCGATCGCGTGGCGCGGGTGGCATCGTCGCCGTGCAACGTGCTGGTGACGGGCGAGACGGGGACGGGCAAGGAGCTGGTGGCCCAGGCGATCCACTTCAGCGACGTGACCCGGCGGGGTGCGATGGTGACCGTCACCTGCGCCGCCTTGCCCGAGCACCTGCTGGAGACCGAGCTATTCGGCCACGAGCGGGGTGCCTTCACGGGAGCCGACCGGCAACGCAAGGGCCGGTTCGAGCTGGCCAAGGGGGGGACCCTCTTCCTCGACGAGATCGGCGACCTGCCACTGGGCATGCAGGCGAAGCTCCTGCGCGTGCTCCAGGAGGGTCGGTTCGAACGCGTCGGCGGGACCGAGTCGATCGAGACGGATTGCCGGGTCATCGCCGCGACGAACCTCAACCTCGCCGAGGCCGTCGCCGCGGGCCGGTTCCGCGAGGACCTGTTCTACCGGCTCAACGTGTTCTCGATTGAGCTGCCGCCGTTGCGCGAGCGGCTCGAGGACGTGCCCTTGCTGGTCAACCATTTCCTCCAGAAGCTCGGGGAGCGTGGGCTCCCGAGCCGGACGGTCTCGCGGCTGGCCCTCTCGCGTCTGCTCTCCTACGATTGGCCGGGCAACGTGCGCGAGCTCGAGCACGTCATCGAGCAGGCGATGGTCACCACCTCCGGCCCCGCGATCGAGCCGGACAATCTGCCCCCGCAGATCGTCGCGCGCCACGACGAGCCGTTCACCCTCGACTTCGACCACCACCGCCCGCTGCCGGAGATCACCGCCGAATTCACCCGGCGAATCGAGTGCGCCTACCTCCAGCGCGTGCTGGAGACGTACCGGGGCCGCATCGAGCTGTGCGCCAAGCACTGCGGGCTCTCGCGGCGGAGCATCAGCGAGAAGCTCCGCCGCTACCAGATCGATAAACGCGCCTATAAACCCCACACGTCCAGGCGTAAGCAATTCGCGCTGGCGGGCGAGTGAACCGAGGGATCGCCGGGTGGATCACAGTCGGTTCGGCGCCGGGTTGGTCAAGGAACTCCGGATAAAGCCCGAGTCGGCCGGGGCCTGGTAGTCGATCGCGGCCAGCTCGGGCGTCTCGATCCGTTGATGGCCGCGGAATCGGCTCTCGTGGGCGACGTCGAGGATTCCCCCGGTGAGCTGGGTCCGCTCGACGGGATAGGGGGACTTCTTGGTGGCGAAGAAGTCCTCGATCCGCAGGACGAGCGGGTTGAAGAAGCTGGCCCCGGGCGGGGCGGGCAGGTACATCAGCGTGGAGACGATCGACTCGCCGCCGGTCTCGGCGTCGATCCTCGTCGCGACGGTGGTGTCGTCGACGTGGCCGTTGAGGATCAAGACGGTCCCGCGCAGGCCGTCGATGTACTCGACGAGGAAGGCGACGGGGTGGCGGAACTTGGTCTGCACGTCCCCTTTCGGCGGGGCCGGGGGGCGGAAGTCGCGGGTGTTCTGCCGGATGTCGCCCACGTTGACGGAGTGGCTGCGGCCGAGGGCGTGCTCCAGGAGCTTCCAGGACCAGGCTCCCTTGTCGCCGGCCTCCCAGACGGCGTCGCCCTCCAGGCAGGTCACGGCGGCGACCCCCTGGGGCTTGCCATTTCGCTCGCGACGCTCGGCCATGCACTGGAGGGTCTCCAGGGCGTGGAAGCCGAAGATCTCCAGGTCTCCCCGCGACGCGACCAGCACCTCGTGGAACTTCCGGCCCAGCGGGACCTCGAGCGCGGGGAACCGCCAGGTCACCGGCAAGCTCGACCCGGCCATCAGCGGCACCCCCTGGGCCGACGCGGCCTTGACCATCTCGCTCGCCTCGGTCCGGCTATAAGACAAATGCTTGTCGATGAAGACCGGCACCGCGCGACCCGAGGCCCGGAACACGTCGAGGACCTCGCGGAAGAACCTGCCTCTGGGATAGAATTTCTGGAGCTTCTCGTTATGGGGATACTCGCCGTGCTCGGCGATGAGCAGGACGGCGTCGACGGCCAGTTTGCCGGTTCCCAGCGTCAGCGCGTCGGCGATCGTCGGGCTGAGATGGACCCCGTGCTGCTTCGCCTTGGCCCGGCCGAGGTCGGTTTCCGGCGGAGCCTGCTCGATGAACAGGCTGGCGATCTCGAACGGCGGCCGGTGGAGGGGATCGGGCCGGCCATCATAGACCGGGAAGCCGTCGAGGAACCGTCCGACGATGTGATAGCCGTGCGAGAGGTAGTAATAGACCGAGGTCAGCGCCGCGACCTTCGGCCGGGCGGCCGATGCCGGCTGAGTCGCGGCCTCGGGCACAGCCGACGCGTGCAGGCCGGAGGCTTCCCCGCCGCCGAGCCCGGCCATGCCCACCGCTGCACCGGTCATTTCCAGGAACTGACGTCGCGTCGAACCTGATGTCATCCCGCATGCTCCCCACTCGGAAACCCGTCGGAAGGCCATGTTGCACGATCGTCGCGCACGTCAGTGTCGCGACTTCTCACGGCGCCTGGTATACCACAAAGGCACGCGGTCTTCCAACCGACGCCGACCCGTTTGCCGAGCCGATGGAGTCCCTCCCGGCCAAGGGACGAAACCGGACGCACGCTTCCCCGACGAACCGGCGACGGTCCTCGCAAGCCCCGCCTGGACAAGGAATCATCGGGGGCCGAGTTGGAGCCAGGCTGAAGGGATGGGGATATGTCAGAATTGGCAGCGGACCAGGATCCGGGTTTTTTCGCGAAAACCTGGAGCCTGGTCTCGCCCTTTCGATCTTGTTATGACGAGGTCGCCAGAGTTGGGGACAGGCAGACCCTTTCGATCCGGACCCTCTCAAGTCCCGAGCGGGCCGCTGGGCACCCCGAATCCGAATGACTTGCGCTGCGGCACCGGCGTCACGCCGTACACCACGACCTGTGGGGGCGACTGGATGACGGATTGGCGGATCGCGTTTCCGCTCGATGGCGGGGTCGCCTCGAGGGCGGCGTTGCGGGAGTTACGGCTCGACCCGTTCGTGCCCCCCGTTCCGGAGGTCGAGTCGTCGGTCACGACGAAGCTGGAGCCCGATCCGGTGAGGACCGATGTCGTATCCTCGAGGCTCCCGCGGCTCGAAGCCATATTGATGGCCTCGGATTGCCAGGCCGAATCGTTGATCGGGCCGGCGACTCCGTTGATCACGGCCGATGCGTTGGTGAAGGTGACGGATCCGAAATTTGCCAGGTCCGCGACATTGTTCCCCACCGTCGGGGCTTCGACGATCCACTCGGCGGAACTCCGCGCGGCGCCCGGGCTCTGCGTCTGCGCCGAGCTCTCATAAGTGGTGAACGAATCGTTCGCGCGGCTGGTGTCGGTGATCGACAGCTCGAAATCACCGGCGTATGCGCCCGATGCGATGTACTGGACCGAGGCGGTGATCGAATCGCCCGGTTGGATCGTCATGCCGGAGATGACCTGCTCCGGCTGCTGCTTTCCGCTCGAGTACATCTCCCACCAGACCTGGTAGACGGGGCTGCCGTTGACCATGTCCTGCGACGTGCCGATTTGCTCGACGGTCCCGTTGCTGTAGCCGTCGATCCCGACCCAGACGGCCGAGTAGCTCGTGCTTCCGGACGAACCTGTGACCGTCGGGACGACCCAGGAGCCGCTTACGGCCGTTACCGAGCCCGACTCGGGATTGGACAGGCTGGTTGCCGCCACGTAACCCGACCAGTTTGAACTCGTGACGGCGTTGGGATTGGGCGTGGGCGTCGGAGTCGGCGTGGGTGTCGGAGTCGGTGTGGGCGTCGGTGTCGGAGTCGGTGTGGGCGTCGGTGTCGGCGTGGGCGTCGGCGTTGACAGGTAATAGAGCTCGACGCCGAACGTCGTGTTCTCGAATGCGTATTGCGTGCCGGCCGATGCTGGCGGCGAGCCAGTCCCGCTCCACTCGCCATATCCCTGGACGAGCGCGACCTCCGTCTCCGAGTAGGGAGACGGCGTCATGTCGTACAGGACCTGCGGCGAGAGGGAGCTGGAATAGTTCGTCGAGAGGACGACCGACTTCCCGGGCGATTCGGAGTAATAGCTCCATGAGGAGGAAGAGGACCACCGGAAGTCGAAGCCGATGTTGTAATTGCTCGCATTCTGGATATCGAGGACCGCCAGCGACAGGAGGGCTCGCGATTCCAGATGGTCGTGATCGGGTCGGAACTTCGTCTTTCGCCGTCTCTGCATGGGTGCTTCTCTCAATGGGGAGGATGAGTGCGAAGGCTTGAAAAGGCTGTTAGACCTCTACTGGGATGGGTTCCGATGACAGTGCGCGATGTAGGATCGCTCGGGAAACTCGTTGGGATCAGTCGGTCAAGGACTCGGGGCGTTACAATGATGGAGTCGGCACGTCAAGGGAGGGGAAAACCTTGACGTCTCGTGATCGATGAAGACGGGGACTTCTCGCGAGAGTCATGGTCAAGATCATGACGACAATCAATAGCTGGAATCATCGTGATCCCCGACCGGCGGCTGGCACCAACGCCGATGCGTGCGCGGGGCGGTCGCCGTCTGACGAGTCGGCCAGGGGAGTGATCGGCTTACTACTATTTAGGTAACGTTTGGAACGCGTGCAAGCGCGCGCGAACGGCCTCGGAATTCGGTGAGTGTGGAAAAGGCGGTCTCAAATCCTTTAGGATCAGGCCGGCAAACGACCCATCCGATCGCGTAAGAGGGCAAGGGTCCCGAAGGGGGATTCCATGGACAACGACAGATTCCTCGAAGAGCATCTGCGACTGACGCGGCGATTCTTCCTCCAGGCCGGATTGCTGGGGGCTGTTGCCCCGCTGGGGTCCGCGCGAGGACAGGGGGCACAGCCTGGCGCGGCCACGAAGGCCAAGCGGCCCCGTCCGGAAAAGGCCGGAGTTCAACCCGATCCGTATTTCACATCCCAGGACGAATTCTTCGACGTCTCCCGCGGCAAGCCGCTGCCGCATCACTTGCCCGACGAGAAGAAACGCGCGGTGGGCCTGACCCGCGAGACATGGCGCCTGGAAGTCGTCTCGGATCCCGAAAACCCCGCCAGAATACGCAAACCCCTGACGAAGGCCGATGGCACGGCCCTCGATTTCGCGGGACTGCTCGAACTGGGTAAGACGCATGCGGTGCGGTTTCCCAAGCTGATGACATGCTTGAACCTGGGCTGTCCGCTGGGGATGGGGCTCTGGGAGGGCGTCCCGCTTCGCGAGCTGGTCTGGCTGACACAGCCGCGCGACAACATCCGGCGCGTCTTCTATCACGGCTATCACAACGATGACCCGCAGCAAATGTTTCGCAGCTCGCTGCCGATCGGCCGGGTGCTCGAAGACCCGTTCGATCTGCCGCCGGTGATCGCGTGCTACAAGCTCAATGGCGAGTGGCTCAACGCCGAGCGCGGAGGCCCCGTGCGGATCGTCGTGCCCGAGGCCTACGGGTTCAAGTCGATCAAGTGGCTGACGCGGGTCGTCCTGACGAACCTGGCCCATGCGAATGATACGTATGCCGAGCAGAACAACGATGTCGACAGCCCGTTGAAGACGTTCGCGGCTTCGCTCTCGGTCCCTCGCGACGTCGAAGCCGGCAAACCGATTCCCGTATCCGGATATGCCCAGGTCGGGATTTCCGGCCTGGCGAGAGTGCAGGTTTCGATGGAGTCCAACGCGTCGCCGCGGCCGGAGAAAGACCCCTATTTCGCGAAGGCCCTCTGGGTCGATGCGGAGCTGCTGGGTGTTCCCCGGAGCTGGGAGGCGGCCGGCGAGGGGAGGATTCCATCCGGTACGCACGGATTCGACGCGTCGGGCGTGCCGAGGGCCTGGCCGATGCGCCTCACGAAGGCACACTGGGCCGCCGTGCTGCCGGGATTGCCGCAAGGCGAGTACACATTCCGATGTCGCACGATCGACGAGAAGGGGCACGCCCAGCCCCTTCCCAGGCCGTTTCGCAAGTCGGGCTATGCGGAGATCGAATCGCTCGTTGTCAGGGTGAAATAATGTCGATTTTCGACGAATTGGGGCGATTCGCGATCGTGCTGGATGCGCGGAAACTGGGACTGGCACACGGCCCCATGAGCCTGGCGTGGGGCGGAATGGCCATGCATAGCCGTGAACCGATTCCCCTTTTCGGCGCTCGGGCGATCCAACCGCCGGGATTCTACTTCTGAAGGGTCTTCAGCAGCGACTTGGCCTCCTCGCGGTGGGCGAAGGCGCCAGGCAGGTCGGTGGCGGATTTCAGGAGCTTGCGGGCATCGTCGGTGTTTCCCTTGTCGGCAAAGACGCGCGCCAGGTAGTAGGCGACCTCCTGCGTGGTCCGGCCACCCTGGGCGACGGCGCGGAGGACCTGCTCGGCCTGGTCGAGGTGGCCGGATCGGTAATGGGCCCAGCCGAGGGTGGCCAGGACGTCGTTGCCGCGGGGATTCTGCCGGGCGTTCGCCTCGGCGAGTTGGAGGCCGCGGGCACGCTTCACCGGGTCGTCTTGCTCCACCAGGGTGAGGGCCAGCAAGTTGGCAGACCCGCCGTCGCCGGGCATGTCGCGGTGCAACGGCTCGAAGACGGCCTCGGCGCCGTCGAGGTCGCGGAGGTGCCAGGCGATGAATCCCTTGAGCCGCCGGGCGTCCGGTGACTTGGGGTCGAGCTTCACAGCTTCCTCGGCCTCCGGGCGGGCGAGGGCGGCACGCCCCTGGTCCAGGAGCCAGCCGGCATGGGCGATGCGGACCCTGGCGTTTGCCGGCTCGGTCTTGAGCGCATAGTCGAACCACTCCTCGGCCTTCTTCACATCCCCTTTCTGGGAGAACAGCCGGGCCATGCTGACGCCGGCCGACTCCTGCTCGGGCGCATCCTGCACGGCCTGTTTCAGCGCAGCCAGGGCCTCGTCGGTCTTGTCGAGCCGGAAGAGGACGCTGCCGAGTTGCTGGCGTGCCTGGCCGTTCTTGGGCTCCAGCTCGAGCCAGGCATTCAGATGGTCCCTGGCCGTCTTCCAATCCTCTCGACGTTCGGCCACCACGGCCAGGCCGGCGAGCGCCTCGCGCCGGTACAATGTGGTTTGCTCGGCGGACCAATGGCCGGCACCGATGAGCTGCTGCGCGTTCTGGAAATTGAGCCAGGCGTCGCTCAACCGGCCATCTCCCAGAGCGATTGTGCCGAGGGTGAGATACACGTCGGGGTGCTTGGGCGCCTCGATGGCGGCGCGTTCCAGGGCCTGGCGTCCGGGCATGGGCTGGCCGATACTGATCAGCAACCTCGCCAGGATCAACGGCGCCGGCGGCCACTCCGGGTGCTTGGCGGTCAGCTCCCGGATCAAGCCGAGCGCCTCATCCGTCCGGCCCTCGCGGATCTTCCGCAAAGCCGTCTCGAGATCGTTCGGAGTGGGCCCGACCGGCTTGGCCGGGGACTGGCCCAGCGTCACCGGCCCCGCCCGGGTCGCCGAGGCCGAGCACGCGATGAGGATCGCCATGATGATCGGGACGGCCCGTCGCGATCGTGTCGGGGCTGAGTGCATGTGATGGTTCCTCACGCGGCCCTTGGCCGCGACCGCGAAAGATTGGAGATTTCCGATCGGCTCGGAAGCATCCGGATCGGAATGTGGGATTCAGCAGGATGCGTTCACGAGGCGGAGATCCCGCGAAAGTAGAAGCTACCTATGAGTGTAAGGAGTTCCGGCCGGTTTTCTAGAGCGCCTCACGATTGCGTTGCGCACGGGCCATGCGCTGTGGCAAGGTCTCCCGGGGCGGGGGCATGCATTTGGGGGACCTTCGGTCCGGCCCACGGCGGGGTCAGGAGACCCGCGGATCGCCAGGATGGCCAGCTTTGCGATCCGCTTGCGGCTCCAGGTCTTTGGCTGATCCATGTCGATCGGGCTTTCCGGGCGGCCCGGTGCTACGATGTCCGATC
>JBKQHM010000526.1:0-4445 GCA_052148775.1 Isosphaeraceae bacterium
CGAATCGGGGCCGCCGCGGCACTTTTCCTGTTCTCATCGGTCGTCGCGACGGGCCGGGCCGATGAGCTGTGCGTAAGGAGGTTGTGGCCATGGTCGAACTCGCGGCTGATGTCGCCGTGCTCTCGGGGTCGAACTGGAGAGCGACGCCATCGGACTATTCCAGCATGCGCTTCCTCAATTTCTCGGAGGATGGCTCCGGCACGCTGACCTACGGCTACGGCCAGACCATCTACGCAATTATCAAGTGCCGATGAGAAGTTCCCCGCGTCGGCGTCCTCGATCTGACCTACCTGGAGTCGCCCCCATACCAGCGCTTCAAGGGCTTTGTCCCCGATGACGGCAACCGGCGCAAGGAACTGGGCTACGTCCTCACCGAGGGGGAAGTCGAGGGCACCGAGAGCGTCGTCGCCCTTCCCTTCAAGTTCCAGTGGACGCTGGAGCTTTCCGCCTCCCCTTATCCGGAAGGCTTGCAATTTCCGTACAGTGTGCCTCAAGTCTTCCATGGGCACTATCGAGATCCGCAGAAGCCGCCCTCCTGATCTCGCGCAGCCGCCGCGTCGGTTGACTCTCATGCGAAGGTTGCCCTCGGCGGGTCGGGTCGTCGGGCGGCGGCCATCGAAGTCATGTCGGGATGGAAACCGATGTCACACCTTTCATCCGCGGACCCGGATACTCCTCACGGATTCATCGACCCGGTGCCTCTCGGTTGCCTCCAGGGTCTACTGGGGCTCGTGCTCGGAGGTATCACCTTCATGGTGTTCTTCGGGTATGACCCGTTCGGGGTCGTGTCCTTTCGCATGCCCGAGGGTGCCGACCCCGCGCAGGCGGCCGCCGAGTTTGCCCGATGGCAGGGCCGCATCGACGTCATCATCGGAAGGCTTGTGATGACCCTGGTCCCGCTGATGGTGTCGGGGATCTGCGGGGTATTTGTCCATTGCTTCCTTCCGGCGTCGGTTCCTGCTGCGCTGGTCCGGATGGCGGGCGTTGCACTGCTTCTCCTCGTGGTGTCGACGGTAGGGTCGCGAGCGATTGAGCGGGCGCTTAGCACCGGCGAATCGAGCGACATCGGAACCCCGGTCGCCATGCTCGCCTTCGATTCACTTTGCCTCGCGATGTCGGCGCCACTCTCGTCGGTGGTGACACGCCGTCGATCGCGAGGCGAGGGCCGAGGAGCGCAAGTCGGCCCGCAGCCAGGGCAGGGGGAGTGACGCCTGAACTTGGCGGCATCGGACCCTGACCGCATCGGACCCTGGCCGCCGCGATTCCTGGTAAGATCATAGGAGGGTTCTCTCGATATGGGAAACCACGTGAAGGGATGCAGTTGCCAACGATGCCGCAGCGGTATGCATACCAAATTCGGAGTCAAGCTGCTCCAGAAGTTCATCCGTAGCGTCCGCCGGGCGGCCAAGCAATCGCTCGGCCGGGGTGAAGAGCCGGCGCCGTGCGCGTCTCGCGGGTACAGCGATTGAACGGTTCGGGGCGGCTCGCAAGGACCGTCCAAGCTCGTGCTGCGTCGCGCGCGTCCCGTTGCGACATCGGTCCCCGGCCAACCGCGGCACTTTTTGTTACAATCATCGCGATGGATCGGCGATCCGGTTAAGCCAGGTCGGGTATTCGGGCGGCCGGGACGGCAGCCCGGTCATCGTACCGTCGGCATGTCAGGTGGACGCATGTCTTTCCAGGACTTCAACTTCCCGCAGGTGCAGCAGGACCTGGGACTCACGGTCGACGAAGCGGACCTCTTCGCCGATGTCGCCATATTGTCGCTCCGCGAGGAGTTCGTCGCGGCCCTCACGGAGGGCACCAACCTGGCCCTGGCCGTGAATACCGAGAAGGCTAAATCCGAGTTCATCATCGCGCCGCTGTTGCTGGAATTACGGCGGTCGCAGAGGGATCGATTCGGGCTGTTCTCCGGCGTGGAATTGTCGGTCGATCGCAGCCGGGGCCTCAACGGCGTCTGCGACTTCATCATCACCAAATCATCGCGGCAGTTCATCCTCTCGGCGCCCCTGATCGCGATCGTCGCGGCGAAGAACGATAACCTGCGATCCGGCCTGGGCCAGTGCATCGCCTCGATGTACGCGGCGCAGATCTTCAATGAGCAGTCCTCGAGCCCGGTCGAGACGGTTTTCGGCGTGGTCACGACCGGTAGCGCCTGGAAGTTCTTGCGGTTGCAGCAGGCTGTGGTCATGCTCGATGTCAAGGAATACGACATCGACAACGCGGGCAAGATCCTCGGCATCCTCACGCAGATCGTTCAGAACGGATAGACTCGCGTCGCGGCGGATCCGGGCCGTCGTGGTGCTTTCTGCTAACATCATCATCTTGTTCTCGGCGGGTCCGGGCCGACGAGCGTATCCGTCAGGCGGCTTCAGACGATGGCCTCACCTCCTATCCGTGAGATTCTCGAGATCGTACGGACCGCCCCCGACGCGTTCCGGGGTTGGCTCCGCCTGCGAGCCCTGTGCGCGGAGAAGAAACCGAGCCAACTCTGGGACCGGCTCGAGGCGATCGATCCGCTCGGCGATGTGGAGTCGGCGCGCACCTGGCTCCGCGGACAGTTGGGTGCCGCGGGCGAACTCTTCCCCATCCGCGGGATCTATCTGGGCCTCGATCTCCCCAGCATGGACGAAGGTTCGGGATTCAACGTCGAGGTTGGTGCCACCGGCGCATGCGATCCAAACTCGGTCGATATCGACTGGTTGGAGAGACTCGAGTGGTACGGGGAGAAGCACCTCATCGGCGGCCTTCTGACGATGAGGCGGGTCTATGGCCAGAAGCGATGGAGCCGGCTCCACGACTTCGCCGACTCCACCCTCGTTCTCGGATATAGCGGGCTCGTCCTGGCCGAGGCGCTCGAAGGGGTTGGGCAGGAGGAAGCGTTCCTGGCGGTCTGGGGCTACCACGACGGCGACCTCTTCCCGCTCGGCCGCGGAGACGGCCGGGGCTTCACGCGTCTGGCCGCCTTGTGGGAACCCGACGATGAGGAGGCAGACGACCGGCCCAATGATTGGGCCGGCCTTCGCATCTGGCAGCCTCCCGAGTGAATCGTGCTCGCGGTTCGAGGAGGCATCTCGAAGGGGTTGTCTGCCGGGTGATTTCCTCAGGAGCCCAAGGTTTCATGCGCATCGATCATCTCGACCATCTGGTGCTGACCGTACGTGATATCGCGCCAACCTGCGCCTTTTATGAACGTGCCCTGGGCATGGAGCCGGTGACGTTCGGTGAGGGCCGCAAGGCCCTCCGCTTCGGCGCGCAGAAGATCAACTTGCATCGGGCTGGGCGCGAGTTCGAGCCCAAGGCCGAGCATCCCACTCCCGGGTCGGCCGACCTGTGCTTCCTCACGGCGGTCCCGCTGGACCAGGTCATCGACCATCTCCGCGCGACCGGCATCCCGATCGTGGAAGGGCCCGTCGATCGCACCGGGGCCGAAGGCCCGATCCGATCGGTCTACATCCGCGATCCGGACGGGAATCTCATCGAAGTGGCGAACCGGGCCGACGGCCCGGCTCTTGATTGATCGAGCTATCCGGGCGTCCCCCACTCGCCGGGTATCGTTTGCAGGACCACGTACTGCTTGCGCAGTTCGTATCCGACGCCCGGCCAGGTCTTGACGTACTCCCGGAGGGCCTGGGCACCCGGCTCCCAGTCCTCGCCGTTGATCCGACAATCCGCCATCGGCGAGCCGTCTACGCCCCGTGCCGCGAAAAATCGGATGGCCCGAAAGCCGTCGCCTTCGATCAGGCTCTTGAAGGCCGCGATCGAACGCGTCAAGAAGCAACAGGAGCAGAAGGGATGGTCATCGTCTCCCGTTCCGGCCTCGCCCGGCTGTGTGGGGCAAGACTCGTGGGTCACGGCCGTCGGGTTCGCCCTGAGATGCCCGACCGGACCCAGTACGGCGCGACGGAGCCGGGCCGGCCGCTCGTCCGTCGCCGGCAGCGACATTTGCATCATCGTGCAGGATTGGGGCTTGGGCCTCAAGGCGTCGAGCAGCGTGACGAGGTCGATCTGCGACCACTGTTCGAAGCCGCGGTCAACCGACGCTTCCATGTTGTTGCCCGTGGCATGCTGGAATTCGAATATGCCGCCGGGGAAGACCTCGGGGTGGCTGGCCTCGACCGTCGTGACGGTCCTCACTCCGCCGTCCTTCAGGACGTAGAATTCCACCAACTGCGGCTGGATGACGAGGCCGGGATCGGGGAGCTCCAACCACGTCTCGTGGGGCACTGCCGAGTGGCCTTGCTGTTCCATCACGCGGACCATCGATTGGACCAGATCGAGCGCCTCGGACCAGGTCTCGGCGCCCCGGGCGAGCTCGACTCGACCCTTCACGCCGATGCCCGGATTGGCCTTGCTGATCGTGGGCGTCTTCGCGTCCGACATCGTTTGTCCTCCCATCCACTGCGAACGAAGTTTAGGGTATCGGGATGCGACGAATCCTCAGT
>JBKQHM010000527.1:0-5262 GCA_052148775.1 Isosphaeraceae bacterium
CCTCCCAGATGAATGGGAGGCGGATCGCACTGAATCCCAGCGCGGCCATGCGGTCCAGGAGCGACGGGTCATCCATCGCGACGAAGGGAGGGACCTTCCCGCCGCCGATGTTGATCCCGCGAATCAGAACGATGCGGCCGTTCGGGTCGACGAAATGACGTCCCGCGACGCGGAGCACGGCCGGCCCCTCGGCCATCGACCGGACCGCGGCGGTCGGTTCGACGGCCGGCCGGCCCGCCAGCCGGCAGGCCGCGCAGGCGAGCAGCACCAGGACCGACACCAGGACCCGCGTCGCGGGCCATCGGCGGCCGGTATGGGAACGCCCCGGCCCCGGCGAGGCGAGATCCATGGTCTGCACACCTGCTCCGCTCTCCGGCACCCAGCGCCGCGCCGATTCGAATACGATCTGGATTCGATGCGCCCTTGCCCCGGGATCCACCCCAAGGTCTGGGCGCGGGCATAAGGAATAACCCAGAATCGAAAAGCGGGGAAGAGCAGTTCTCATGTCCGGCAAGAATTGGAGAGGCGTCGGTCGGCGATCACCATCCGGCTGATCGAGAGCGGGTCGAGCGACCACGGTCGTATCGCGGTCACGGGGAGACGCCCGTTCAAAGCAGGCTCGTTCGATGAAGCGGAACTTATTTACGGTTCACCGTCGTCTTAAGTTCGCCTTCTACGATGACTCCGAGCAGACAACGCTCGGAGAGCCTGTCCAGGAGGACCTCACGAACACGCTCCGGGCGGAACAATGGTCGCATCGGCCGCGATTGCCTGGAATCAAACTTGCCTGGGACACCAAGAATGCTCTCACTACTATCGGTTGACTTACTGGTGATCGGCACGCTGCTCTTACTGACCGGCTGGGGCTACGACACCGTTTCGCATGAGGAGATGCCATGTCCAGATTCCAGCGTCGAGACTTTCTGACCGGGGCCGCGGCATTCGCGGCCGCCACGACCGCCGCGCTGACCGCGACCAGGCCCGCGGAGGCCGGCGACCCGAGCTTCCTGAACAACGTCCCCGACCCGCTGCTCGGCGGGCACGAATTGCCGACCTTCAAGTTGGAGCTGGAGAAGTCCGAAGGCAAGGTCGTCGCCGGCAGCTCGGGCAAGGAGGCGACCGTCAAGCAATTGCCGATCTCCAAGGGGATCGCGGGCGTCTCGATGAGGCTCGAGCCCGGCGCCATGCGCGAGCTGCACTGGCACGCCACCGCGGCCGAGTGGGCCTTCGTCATCGAGGGACACGTCCGGACCACCGTCATCGACTCCCACGGCGGCTCCGAGACCAACGAGTTCGAGCCGGGCGATGTGTGGTATTTCCCCCGCGGACATGGCCACATGCTCGAATGCCTGGGAAATAAGCCGGCTCACTTCATCCTGATCTTCGACAACGGCTATTTCTCCGAATTCGGCACGTTCAGCATCACCGACTGGCTGGGCCACACGCCGAAGGCTCTGCTGGCGAAGAACTTCGGCCTGCCGGAATCGGCCTTCGAGGGATTCCCCAAGGACGAGGTCTACTTCGCGCGCGGACCGGTGCCGCCGGAGTCGATCACGCCGAACCACCGCGGGGGCCTGATCTCGCCGCCCGACACGCACAAGTATCGCCTGCTGGCCCAGGAGCCGCATTCCATCCATAAGGGCGGGCGCGAGTGGCGGGTCGGCGCCGACCGGTTCCCGATCTCGAAGACGGTCACGGGCGTCATCCTCGACCTTGAGCCGGGCGGCCTGCGCGAGCTCCACTGGCATCCGACCTCCGACGAGTGGCAATATGTCATCGAGGGCCAGGTGAACGTCACGCTGTTCGGTTCCCACGGCCGATACCGCGAGGAGACGCTGAACCAGGGCGACGTTGGCTATATCCCGCAAGGATACGGGCATTCCATCGAGAACGTCGGGGACAAGCGCTGTCGCGTCCTGATCGGCTTCAACACCGGCCACTATGAGGCGATCGACCTCTCGAGCTGGATCGCGGGCAACCCGGTCGACGTCCTCGCGACCAACTTCAGCAAGCCCGCATCGTTGTTCGAGAAGTTCCCCCGCGAACGGGTCTTCATCGCCCCGACCGAGATGCCTCCCCGCGGGGAACGCGATCCTCATTAGGGTACCCGACGAGGGTCGACAGGACCGGCTCAATTCCCGGGCGGGCCGACCTCGGCGGATCGCTTCTCGATCGCATCGTCGAGCGCGGAGAATAGCTCGTCCTCGCGGCCGTACTCGCTCGATTCCGAGGGCTCATCGTAATCTTCGCGGAACCAGCCGACGGAGTAAACATCCCCCGACTGCTCGATGCAAGCGACGCGAATCTTGGGGTCGTAGACTTCCCGGTATTCTCCGCGGTGCACGAATTCGATCGTGGCCGCGCCGGCCTTCTCCTTGACCTCCAGCTTGTGACCCTGGCTGGTGGTCTTTCCCTTGTATCGGCTGACGATCGGGTTCATCTTCGGCTCCCCCTCGCTCGACCCGGCCCCGGCGGACCGATCCGCCGGGCGTCAGCCTCCAGGATACCCGAAATCCGACGGGTCCTTCCCGACCGGAAATCGCGAATCCGCACTCCGGACCTCCGCTCATCCGGATCCGCGACGGTTCCGCAGCGCCAGGAGGGCTTCCAACTGCGCGTCGGTCATCCCCCAGAGCCGGCGCGGGGGACCGCCTTTCTTCGAGGGCTCGGCGTAGCCGAGCGTCGTCGTCTCGAGGTTATGGTTGCGGATCAGGGCCGTGAGCGTCTTGATATTGATCCCCCCCAACCTGGCGGCGATCGCCTCGGGGTCGTGGACCCTGGGCTTCGCCTCGCCCGTTGCGTTCGTGCTGGTATCTTCCAAGACCGTGTCTCCAACGGTGATCCGTGGCGCGCGGCATCTTTGCCCCTCGGTTGACCAGGCAACGAGGGCGCGGACAACGATCGGAGCCTCGGGCGGCCTTCAGCCCAGGCATCCTGCCGAAACGGGCCGCTCGACCGCAATCCAGCCGGTCGACCGGTCGGCCCATGATGACTTATGCGTCATCCGGTTCATCCCTGGCACTCGAAAAAAATGCCCGAACTTCAATGTTCACCCCGGTCGCCGGGTCGATCGCGACCAACGCGTCTTGCTTGGATGGACGGCAGTCGCAGGTCGATCGGCGCGGCGACTTGACCGGGCGCCGGGGGTAGGATCTTGGAGGATCGGGGATGAGAGCGGACCGAGCGAGCGTCCGCGCAGGGCCTCCGGGGCGATTCCTTGGAATTCGCGGAAAGTTGAAAGCAACGGGTCTGTGCCTGCACATTACGGGTAGGACGGTCATCATCGGGAGGGTCGGATCCATGCCGAGGCGGTTGAACGGTTCGGTCGTGAGATCAATCCAGACGCTGTTCGGCGTGGGATCGGTCGGAGGGATGACCGATAGCCAGCTCCTGGACCAGTTCCTCCGCGGTCGGGACGAGGGGGCCGAGTCGGCGTTTGCCGCCCTGGTCGAGGTCCACGGCCCGATGGTCTGGGACGTCTGCCGCGGGATCCTGTCGGATGTGCACGCGGCGGAGGATGCGTTCCAGGCCACCTTCCTGGTCCTGGCACGCCGAGCCGGTTCGATCCGCCGTCGCGATGCGGTCGGCCCGTGGCTGCATGGGGTCGCCCGGCGCATCGCGGTGAGGGCCAAGGCCATGGCGGCTCGTCGACATCTGCGAGAAGGACAGGCTACGGAGATGACGGCGACAGACACCCCGGACCCGAGCCGGCGCGAGCAGATCGAGGCGATGCACGAGGAGGTCGACTGCCTGGCCGAGAAATACCGCGCACCGCTGGTGCTCTGCTACTTCGAGGGCCGGACGCACGTCGAGGCCGCCCGGCTGCTGAAATGCCCGGTCGGAACGGTCAGCATCCGCCTGTCGCGAGCCCGGGATCTGCTCCGGGCTCGGCTGACCCGACGGGGGATCGTCCTGCCCGCCGCCTGGGCGGGCGCGTTGCTCGGCGAGAGGACCGCGTCGGCGGCCATGCCCGGCGGGCTGGCCGCGTCAACGATACAGGCCGCGATGAACCTCGCGGTCGGTAAGGTGATGACGGCCGGGGTGGTCTCGGCCTCGATAACCCAACTCGCGGAAGGAGAAATCCGGACCATGATCTTCACGAAACTGACGGGGGTTGCGGCAGGCGTGCTGGCCATCGGGGTCGGCACGGCGGGCGTCGGCTTGCTCGCGGCGGGCAGGCAGCAGACCCCGCGCGAGCCGGGTGCGGATGCTCCAGCACGGGCCAGGGAGGATGAATCCAAGGCCCGGGACCAGAGCATCAATAATCTCAGACACATCGCCATCGCCATGAACAACTTCGCCGATGGCAACGACTTCCGCTTCCCCGCCGCCGTGATCCGCAAGGAAGGAAAGCCGCTCCTGAGCTGGCGGGTCGCCCTCCTGCCGTTCCTCGACCAGAAGGCACTCTATGACAAGTTCCATCTCGACGAGCCCTGGGACAGCCCGCACAACAAGACGTTATTGGATCAGATGCCCGCCGTCTACGCCCCGGTTGTCCACAAGGTCGAGGCCAAGCATTCGACCTACTATCAAGTCTTCGTCGGCCCCGGCGCCCTGTTCGAGGGCAATGAAGGGACGAGGATCCCGGCCATCAGAGACGGGGCCGCCTTCACGGTCATGGTCGTCGAGGCGGCCAAGCCGGTCCCATGGACCAAGCCCGAGGACCTGCCCTTCGACGAGGAGAAGCCGTTGCCGGAGCTCGGCGGCCTGTTCGCGGACGGGTTCACCGTAGTCTATGCCGATGCCTCCGCCCGCTTCCTCAGCAAGAAAATCAAGCCCGAGATCCTCCGTGCCCTGATCACGCGCAATGGGGGCGAACGCATCAATTCCGACGACTTTTATCCCTGAGCAACAGGATTCGCCGATGAAGGTGTGCCGCGTGGCTGCGGCACACCGACCATCCCGGAACGCCTGCCCGTTCGATGAGGGAACCTTCCTAATGCATGCCATCCCGGCCCGCCGAGAATATCCGCTCGACGCGCGACTCGTTCCCCTGGCGATCGCGCACGAACACCGTGAGCGTGCCGCTCGCCACCGTGAGTGGTGTGCCGAGATTCAGCTCCCAGACTCCGCGCGAGCGGGCGCGGAACCGGCTCGAAAGATCCTTCCCCGCCGCGACACCCTCGACGGCGAAGCTCGCGACGACCCGGAAGCTCTCGGGGTCGAGCCCGCCGGAGTCGTACATGCCGACCAGGATCCGATCCAGCGGCGAGTTGTCCCCCGGGAGGGGCAAGCTCAGCGTCAGGGTCGGACGCTGGTCGT
>JBKQHM010000528.1:0-4380 GCA_052148775.1 Isosphaeraceae bacterium
CTCGCGACGGGTCGGGTCGTCCTGCGACAGCTCGTTCCCGGCCCGCGCGTGGGCATCGTAGATCCGGTGCGACGATTCGCCGATCTTGCCCGCCGCGTCGACCGGGAAGACCCGGATCGTGTTGTCGTCGCACGCCGCGACGAGCTGGGGCCGGTCGTGGACGTGGACCATCGCCAGGGCGACGACGCGGCCGACCCCGTCCTTGATCGTGGCCGGCTTGACCGCGCCCACCCTTGGCCACGACTTGATCGAGCCGTCGCGGCTGCCCGAGTAGAGGCGGTCGCCCGGGCCCCAGATGAGCGCCGTGACGACGTCGGTGTGGTTGTTGCCACGCCCCTTGTCCTCGGGCTCGAGCTTGCCGCGGGCGTGGGTGGAGAGCAGCTTCTGGTCGGCCCCCGCCGAGAGGAACCGGAGGTCGTCTGGCTCGAAGAGGATCGCGGTGACGGCGCCCTCGTGCAGCCGGCCCGAGTCGCTCAGGAGGAACTCGGGCTTGTCCTCGCGATCGAAGACCAGGACGGTGCCCCTGGCCGTCCCGACCGCCAGCCATCGGCCGGTCGGATCGGCCGCCAGGCTCGTCCCCGGCTCGGGCAAGTCCAACGACTGGACCGTCTTGCCGTCCCTGGCGGACAGGATGACGACCCGCGACGCGACCATCGCGGCGATTTGCCCGTCGGCGACGGGAGCCAGGGCGATCGCCGGCGTATCGAACGCGGCGGCGATCGGCTTCGGCTCGCCCGCGGCGATCGTGGCCCGATCGATCCGACCGTCTCCGCCGGCCACCCAGAGTATCTCGCCGACGGCCGCGATGGCCGTGGCCCCCTTCGGCAGGGGGTCGGCGTCGAGGGCCAGCGTGTCGGCGTCGAGCCGGTAGAGGGCCGTGGGCTGGCCTTCCGGGTGCATGGTGACGAACGCCAGCATGCGGCCGACGCCGACGGCCCCCTTGATGTCGCCCCGGTAAGTGAGGTGCTTCTCGGCCGTCACGAGGCGCCTCCCCCGCCTGCGAGGCGGAGCACATCATGGGTGTGGCGAATCCGGGTCGTGGCGACCAGGCACGCGGCCCGCTCGCTTGCGCCCCGGGAGGTCATGAACTCGTCGAGGATCGGCAGGATAACCCGGGCGAAGTCGGCATCCTCGAGGGCCAGGTCGCGCATCGTCTCCACCAGTGCGATCTTCGCCTTGCGCGCCGGGAACGGCTTGAGCCGTTCGCCCGACGCCTCGTCCGCATCACGCTTCTCGGGGCGCGGGGGCGAGATCTCGAACAGGGTGCGCCGCAGGAAGCTCCACAGGTCGCGCAGGCTCGCGGGCAGTTGCTCAGGGCGGGCCGGCGGGCCGGTGCCTCGACTCTCGGCCTGGGTTTGCGCCGCCTTCTTGGCGGCCGCGCCGACCGTCGTCGCGGGCAGTATGTACGGCTTCCAGCCCTCGGTGATCCCGCGATCCCGGTAGAGCGACCAGAGCGCCCGGATCACGAAGGCACGGACGCGACGGTCGGGGCTCTCGGTCAGGCGGAACAGCTCCTCGGGCTGGCGGAACCGAGGCGATCGGTCGATGAGCCGCATGCCCAGGGCGCGGGTCGACTCGTCGGCCGACTCGCAGAAGCGGTAGACAGCGGCGGGGGTCAGCGAGTCGGGGTCGATCCGGTATCGGCGGTGCTCGGGCGCGTCGTCGGCGAGCAGGGCCTGGGCCACGAACCGGCGTACGTCGGCGTGCGGGCTCTCGGCCAGCAGGACCAGCTCGTCAGCCGGGGGCGACCACCGTGCGAATTCCCATCGGGCCAGCTCCAGCGCCAGGTCGCGGAGCGGCTTGCGGGTCTCGGCGAACAGGGGCTTGACCCGGTCGAAGACGAGGAACTCGGCGGGGACCTCGGCGCCGGGATCGACGGGCCGGTCGGTCTCGGCCAGCGCGATGTCGGGGTGGTGGCGCAAGATGTATTTCATGGCGAACCGGGCGAGGGGGGCGTCGCCCGGGCCGGCGGCGACGGCCATCTCCCAGAGCCGCTCGGCACCGGCGATGGCATCGCCCTGCGATGCCTGGGGGACATGGCCCGAGAGCATCTTCAAGAACGCGGTCTCGGAGATGATCCGGATGTTCGCGCCGGCCGCGTTGAGCTCCTCGCCCTTGAGCTGCTTCGTCCCCTTCTTGCCGTGTCCGTACAGGGGCGAGCCCTCATCGCCGATCACGAGGTAATGCAGCTTATGGTTCACGCTCGAGGCCACGGCGCCGCCGGCGCCTCGGACCTTGTCCTCGGCCTCCTTGCGCTGCATGGTCGCCAGCTTGCCGGTGAAGAGGAACGACGCGCCGCCGAGATCGACGGCCTTCTCGGCGACCGCGGCCGGCCCGGCGGGCTCGGACACCTTCGGCGCGAAGTCGGCCGGCGTGAAGCCCTTGATCATCGTCGCGACGGCGAAGTTGTGATACCTCGGCTCACCCCGGGCCGCCAGCTTCAGGAGCCACTCGAACCCCAGGTCGGCCGGCGCGAACCGGCGGACGTCGCCCAACCACTCCAGGACCTTCTCCGACAGCGGCTCGTCGAACTTCAGCTCGCGAGCCCAGGCGGGACCTTTTCGGCGCAACTCAGCGATCCCGGAGTCGGTTTCCCAGTCGGGGTGGAACGCCAGGGCCTTGAGGAAATCGAGCCCGAAGCCCTGCGGCTTGAGCCGGCCCTCGTCGACCCAGGCGCGGGCCTGGGCGGTCGTCGCCGGTCGGAGGATGAGGCGGCGGAGGACATCCCGGTCGAGTGTATTCACATCGAACCGAGCGAGTTGACTCATGGCGAACCGGGCGACCCCGGCCGGACGCACGTCCTCCTTCGCGTCGGCCGCCTCGATCAGCCCGACGAAGTATCCCGGACCCAGCGACTCGGCTGGATGGATCTGGAGCAGGAATTTCTGCACGAAATCGAAGGCCGCGGCGTTCCTGGTGAAGAGCCGGTCGCGGAACCAATCGGGGGTCAATTCGCGGGCGCCGAAGTGCTTGTGCAGGGCCGCCTTGGCCAGCTCCAGGCCATATTGCGACTCCAGCAGCCGGCCCCAAGCCTCCAGGCCGACCTCCTTGCGCGGGTCGCGCGACTGGAGCAGGTCGGCGGCCAGACGGCGTACGGCTTCATGGCCGTTGTCGGCCAAACGGATCAGATCGTCCAGGGGCAGGTCGCGGGCGTGGGTGCGGGCGTATTCGGCCGCGTAGACCCGCGCCGGCTGCCATGGGGAATCGAACAGCCGGAGCACCGCCTCGTGCAGGCCGAGCGACCGGAAGGCGCCCTGCTCGAACTTCGGCACGTTGGTCAGGATCCAGACGACGAACTCATCCACCGGCCCGCTGCCCACGCCGACCAGCCGGGCCACCCAGCCGGGCTCGACGTCGCGCAGTGAGGCGCGGAAGTCGGCCTTCAGGCAATCGGCCGCGAACTGGCGGACGCGGTCGCTCCGGGCCCGCTCCAGCAGGCCGAACAGCGGCCGCGGGCTCCGGCGCCAGAGGTCGGCGAACGCCCGGTCGTTCAGGTCGGGCCGTGCCTTCTTCAGATGAAAGCTCGACCGGTTGTAGTCGCCCGTCTCGTGGTAGAAGATATGGTTCGCGACCCAGGTGATGTGCCAGGGCGTGGTGTCCTCATAGTGGGCCAGCACGTCGGCCGCGACGTCCGCGTAGCACGCCGGACGGGTCTGGCCCGTCCGCCGCAGGTACCGCCAGGCACGACGGCGGAGATAAGCGAGCGTGCGGGCGGTGACCTCCGGCGCCAGATGGGTCGAATCCACTCGAGCCGCCAGGGCGCCGAAGACCTCGGTGTCGTCGCAAGCCTCGGCCTCCTTGAAGATCCGCTTCAGCGCCCGCCACGGACCATATTTCAAAGGCACCCGGGCAATGATGTCCATCAGGCACGACCGGGCGAACGGCCCGTTGTCCTCCCACAGGGCCGTGATCACTTCATGGAGCCGGAGGCGGTCGGGCAGCGGCACTTCGGCCGTCGGCGATTCGAGCGCCTTGAACTGCTCGATCCGGCGGTGCTTCTGCTCGTCGGCCGGCTTGCGCGCGAAGGCGGGGCTATGGAGCTCGGCCAGGAACCTGGCGAAGGTCGGCGCCCCCTCGCGCGGGGGCGTCTCGGGCTTGTCGTCCGCCTGGCCGGCGAGGTCGACGACGAGGTTGCTTAGCTCGGGATCGCTCGACTCCCATGCGCGTCGGACGTCGTCCAGGCGTAGTCGGGTCGACACGACGGTGTGCCTCGATGAAGAGTGAGTTGCGGGCCGCGCTTCGCGGCCTCATGAACCATTCGTGTGAGGCTGGAAAGCCTGACCTACATGATGAAAGGTAGGGCGGGCCGGCCCACAATTCATGAGACAGCCCGCCCTGGGCATCTGGGAGACATCTACCACAAGACCTGGGACATCGAAG
>JBKQHM010000529.1:0-10924 GCA_052148775.1 Isosphaeraceae bacterium
GTCGAGGCCCAGGCCATCGCCCGGCTCCAGCACCCGAACATCGTCCAGGTCCACGAGGTCGGCGAGCAAGCGGGATGCCCCTACCTGGCCCTGGAGCTGGTCGAGGGCCAGAACCTGGCCCGGTGGATCGCCGGGGTGCCCCATCCGGCCGCCGAAGCCGCCCGGATCATCGCGACCCTGGCGCACGCCGTCGACTACGCCCATCGCCAGGGCGTGATTCACCGCGACCTCAAGCCGGCCAACGTGTTGCTGGCCGACGACGGGACGGCCAAGATCACCGACTTCGGACTGGCGAAGCTGGCGCCGGTCCCGGGGGTGGCCGAGGAGCGGATGACGGAATCCGGGATGATCCTGGGTACGCCGGCGTATATCGCACCCGAGCAGGCACGGGGCCAGTCGAAGGAGGCCGGGCCGGCAGTGGATATCTACTCGCTGGGGGCGATCCTCTACGAGTTGCTCACCGGCCGGCCGCCATTCCAGGGGATCAGCCCGATCGAGATCTTGTTGCAAGCCGCCCACCAGGAACCCGTGTCGGTCACCCGTTTGGTGCCCCGAGTGCCGCGGGACCTGAACACCATCTGCATGAAATGCCTGGAGAAGGATGCCCAGAAGCGGTACGCGACGGCCGGCGAGCTGGCCGAGGACCTGGGGCGGTTCCTCAACGGCGAACCGATCCGGGCTCGTCCGGTGGGATGGGTCGGCCAGGGCCTGCGGTGGGTGCGTCGGAGGCCCTCACAAGCGGCGCTGCTCGCGGGTGTCATTCTCCTTGCAATGGGGCTGGTCGGCGGCGGAGTCTGGTTGAGCGCGGGCCGGGCGGCGACCCGGCGAGCGGTCGAAACTGATCTCCGCGAGGTCGACGCGTGGCAGCGAAAGTCCGATTGGGTCAAGGCGGGAGCCGCGCTCGAACGGGCCCGGGGACGGCTGGGCGCTGGAGGGCCGGCCGACCTGCTCGGGCGCCTTGAGCAAGCCCGACGCGACATGACCCTGGCCACTCGGCTGGAGGACATCCACCTGAAGCGAGCGGAGCTCGTCGAGGGGATCGTGAACATGGCGCTCAACAACGCCAGGGCATCCCGGGATTACCAGGCGTCATTCCACGAGGTGGGGCTAGGTCGAGTCCTCGACGACCCCACATTCGTCGCAGGTCGGATCGTGGCCTCGCCGGTGCGACAAGCCCTGCTGGCCGCGCTGGACGATTGGGCGCTCTGCTCGACCGATCCGCGCCAGCAGGAGTGGCTGATGCAGGTCGCGCGCGGTGCCGATCCGGACGCCTGGCGCGACCGGGTCCGCGACCCCCAGGTGTGGAGGAAGAAGGCGGAGCTGGAGGAACTGGCCCGGACGGCGAAGCCGGCGGTGCACTCGGTGCAATTACTGGCCGCACTGGCGGAGCGGTTGAAGGGCGTCGGAGGGGATGCGGCCGGGCTGCTACGTCGCGTGCAGCTCAGGCATCCGGATGATTTCTGGGCCAATCTCAGCCTCGGCAACGAACTGAGGGACAAGGACCGGGAAGCAGCCATCGGATGCTTCCGGGCGGCGCTGGCCGTTCGACCGGGATCCCCCGTCGTCCACGCCTTCCTGGGTAGGTCCCTCAGGAGAGCGCGACATACTGATGAAGCCATCGAGATCCTGCGGCGGGCCTTCGAGATCGATCCCAGGTTCGCGGGTGGGCGCAATGACCTCGCAATCATGTTGGAGGCCAAGGGGCGGCTGGACGAGGCGATCGAGCAATATGAGCTGGCCCTCCGAGACGACCCCAAGTTTCCAGCGGCGCACTACAACCTCGGCAAGGCCCTGATGGTCCGGGGCCGGCTGGACGAGTCAATCCGCCACTTGCGGCGAGCCCTCGAGCTCGCTCCCAAGGATAGGCCAGCGCGCAACGCACTGATCGAATCCCTGAGGCGCCGGGGGCGGCTGGAGGAAGTGGTGGAGCAGTATGAGCAAGCCGTTCGCAACGATCCCAGGTCGGCCCCGAGCCACAACGACCTCGCCTGGACCTTGTCCCTCTCACCCGATCGCGGACCCACCGATTACGACTCGGCGCTGCGGCACGCTCGCACGGCCGTCGAACTGGAGCCCAAGAACTGGGCCTGGCACAACACACGGGCCCTGGCCGAATACCGTGCGGGGAACTGGGCGGAATCGATTGCCGCCGCGCGACGCTCCGAGGCGCTGCTGAAAGGGGGCAATGGCTCCAATGGGTTCTTCCTGGCCCTGGCGCACTGGCGGATCGGGGAGAAGGATGAGGCGCGGCGGTGGTTTGATACGGCAGTCGAGTGGACCAAAGCGAAGGCCCCCAAGGATGCCGAATTGCGGCAGTTCTGGGCGGAAGCGGCGAAGTTGCTGGGCCGGCCCGGCCCAGACGCTCCCGGCCCGGCCGCTCCGTCCCGGGCGGCTGGCGGTGCTGCGCGACAAGGCGGCGCCGGCCGAGCATTTGTCGGCGGGGAACCCCGGTGACGCCAACCCGGATCGAGCGCCCGGTGTGGGGCAGCAGCCGGTTCAGCCTGATCGCGATGGTTCGCGAGACCAACCTGGACGCGATCGAGCGCCCGGTGTGGGGCAGCAGCCGGTTCAGCAGCTCCAGCGCAATCTCCCGGTCATCGGTCCGGTTCGACTCGATGAGGGTGATGGCACGCGCCAGCATCGCCCGATTCCAGCCGAAGATGTCGTCCGCAGAGTCCGCGAGTGTCAAATTCGCGGGACCCTGGGGCAGGCGGGGGGCCGGGGATGTAGGCATGAGTAAGGCTCTTCCTGTGGGCTTGCCTGTTGTCACGCCGCTGTCGGCGCGCGGTCGGCAAGCAAGTCGAGGATCTTCGCCGCCGACTCGGAGATGACCGTGCCGGGACCGAAGATGGCGGCGACGCCGTCTGCATAGAGCTCGTCGTAGTCCTGCGGCGGGATGACGCCGCCGGCGACGATCAGGATGTCGCCGCGCCCGCGCTCCGCCAGCGCCTTCTTGAGGGCCGGGATGAGGGTCAGGTGCCCGGCGGCGAGCGAGCTGGCGCCGACGATGTGCACGTCGTTGTCGACGGCCTCCTGCGCCGCCTCCTCCGGCGTCTGGAAAAGGGGTCCGACGTCGACGTCGAAGCCGAGATCGGCGAAGCCCGAGGCGACGACCTGTTGACCGCGGTCATGACCGTCCTGGCCGAGCTTGGCGACCAGGATGCGCGGCCGGCGCCCTTCACGCTCGAGGAACGCCTCGACCTTGCTGTGCACCTTCTGGATGGCGCTCTCGCTGTCACCGACTTGCCGCGCATAGACGCCGGTGACCATCTGCGGCTCGGGCTGGAAGCGTCCGAACACCTTCTCCAGCGCATAGCTCATCTCCCCGACCGTCGCCTTGGCGCGGGTCGCCTTGATGGAGAGGTCGAGAAGGTTGCCGTCGTTGGTCTCTGCGCATTTCGTCAGGGCGTCGAGGGCCGCCGCGACCGCGCCAGAATCGCGCGAGGCGCGCAGCTCCTTCAGCCGCTTGATCTGGGCTTCGCGGACCGCCGTGTTGTCGATCTTCAGCACGCGTATAAGATCGTCCTGGGCCGGCCGGTACTTGTTGAGGCCGACGATGGTCTGCTGTCCCGAGTCGATCATCGCCTGGGTGCGGACCGCCGCCTCGGCGATCTTCATCTTGGGGAGACCGGCCTCGATCGCCCTGGTCATGCCGCCGTGCTCCTCGCACTCGACGAGATGCGCCCACGCCTTGCGTGCCAGCTCCTGGGTGAGCCACTCGACATAGTAGCTACCGCCCCACGGATCGATGACGCTGTCGGTGTCGGTCTCCTCCCGGAGGAAGTTCTGGGTATTGATGGCGATGCTCTCCGTGAAGGCGGTCGGCAGCGCGAGCGCCTCGTCCAGCGAATTGGTGTGGAGGCTCTGCGTCTCGCCCTGGGTCGCCGCCATCGCCTCGACGCATGTGCGGATGACGTTGTTGAACACGTCCTGCGCGGTCAGGCTCCAGCCACTGGTCTGGCTGTGGGTGCGCAGCGACAGGCTCTTCGGGTTCTGGGGATCGAACGTCTTGACGATCTTCGCCCAGAGCATGCGCGCGGCGCGCAGCTTGGCGACTTCCATCAGGACGTTCTTGCCGATCGACCAGAAGAACGACAGGCGCGGGGCGAAATCATCCACCTTCATGCCGGTCGCAACGCCGGTCCGCAGGTATTCGAGACCGTCGGCCAGCGTGTAGCCGAGCTCGAGATCGGCGGTGGCGCCGGCTTCCTGCATGTGGTAGCCAGAGATGCTGATGCTATTGAACATCGGCATGTTCTGGCTGGTGTATTTGAAGATGTCGCCAATGATCCGCATGCTCGGCGCGGGCGGGTAGATGAAGGTGTTGCGGACCATGAACTCCTTGAGGATGTCGTTCTGGATCGTGCCGGTGAGCTTCGCCTGGGGCACGCCCTGCTCCTCGCCAGCGATGATAAAGAGCGCCATGACCGGCAGCACGGCGCCGTTCATCGTCATCGACACACTGATCTGGCCGAGGGGGATGCCGTCGAACAGGATGCGCATGTCGAGGATGCTGTCGATGGCGACGCCGGCCATGCCGACATCGCCCACGACCCGGGGATTGTCGCTATCATAGCCGCGGTGCGTCGGCAGGTCGAAGGCGACGCTCAAGCCCTTCTGGCCAGCGGCAAGGTTGCGCTTGTAGAAAGCGTTCGATGCCTCGGCCGTCGAGAAGCCGGCATACTGGCGCACGGTCCACGGCCGGTTGACGTACATCGACGCGTAGGGGCCGCGCACGAAGGGCGGGAAGCCTGGAAAGGTGTCGACGTGCTCGATACCGGCGCGGTCCGCCGCCGTGTAGAGGGCCTTGACGTTGATCCCCTCGGCGGTTTCCCAGCCGAGTTCCAAGAGGGGCCTCCCGGCGACCCTCTGGGCCGCCTTGCCCCACATCTCGGGCGTCGGGACGGCAGCCCCAGTGCCGGGGAACGGAAGATCCTTGAAACTCGGGATCTTGCTCATGACAACGCTCCTTCTTCCCGGAGAAGGGACGACAAGGTTTCGAGGACGTCGCATTTGACAAAGATGAAGCGATCCACCCCGGCCGCCCGGTAGGCCGCCTCATTGGCACTGGGGTTGCCGGCGAGGATGACGGTGCGCGCTCCGGCCTTCTTCAGCTTCGGCGCCAGTTGCGCAACGCAGGTCGCGTACTGCTTGTCGGTCGAGCAGATGACCGCGATCTTGGCGCCGCTTTGCGCAAACTCGGCGGCCGACGAGTCGACGTCGTATTTCGCCTCGCGGGCCAGGACTTCGAAGCCGCCGGCCTCGAAGAAGTTCATGGCGTAGGTCTTGCGGGCGATCTGCTCGGCGATCGAGCCGGCGCCGGCAAGGAAGACGCGCGGTTTGTGGCCCTGCCGCGCGGCAAAGGCGTCGCTGGCGTCGCGCAGCTCCTCGAAAGCCTCGTCGAACGGGTGCACGTAAACGGCGACGGCGTGAGCCGGCTCGGCGTCCGGCGGGCGAAGGGCGGCGGCCAGTTGGCCGAGGGTCGCGCCGGCGCCGGCCGCGGTGATGGCGCGCGCCGTCAGCTCGCCGGCCGGGACAGCCGACCGGCGGGCCGCGTCGACCAGGAGGTCGAGGGCCGGCTGCGGCGCGTGGGTCGCGCGCCAGTTCGAGAGCCGCTGCGCCGCCGCCATCCTGAGCTCGACCCGGTTCGGTGCCGCCTGGCCGAGCGTTTTTTCGGATGCGTCGGGATACTCGCTAATTCCGGTGATCGGCAGCTTGCGCGTGGCGATGTCGCGCTCCCGCTTCAGCTCGCCGACGTCGATCTGCTGGGCGACCCAGCCGCCACTCGCGGCGGCCAGCATGCCGCCTTGCGCCTCGATCTGCTGGAGCAGCGCCCAGGCCTTCTCGGCGAGCAGCCGGGTATACCACTCGATGTACCAGGACCCGCCGGCGGGATCGATGACGTGGTTCAGATGGCATTCCTCGGCGAGGATGAGCTGGGTGTTCCGCGCGTTGCGCCGGCTCGACTCCGTGCTGAGCACCACCGGAGCGTCGAGGGGAACCGTGGTGATGGCGTCGGCGCCGGCGATGGCTCCGGCATAGCAGGCCGCGGTGTTGCGCAGGATGTTAAGCGACGGGCTGCGTGTCGTCAGCACGCGCCGGCTCGTCGTCACGCGCAGCCGCATGGTCTGGGCGGCTGCATCGCCGCCGCACGACGCGACCACCTGGGCCCACAGCATCCGAGCCGCTCGGATCTTGGCGATGGCCTGGTAGAACCGGCAGCCGATGCTCATGCTGAAGGCGATCTGCTTCGCCGCGGCGTTGACGTCCAACCCGCCCGCAGTGAGCGCCCGCAAGTACTCGACGCCGGTGCCGAGCAGAAACGCCAGGTCCTGCACCGAGGTCGCGCCGGCATGGTGGTAGGGCGCGGTGCCAACCTCGACAGCCGTCATGCGCGGCGCGTTCGCAGCGGTCCACGCGGCGAGATCGGCCATCTGCTTCAGGGCGACGTCGAGCGGAACGGGCAGCGAGCCCTCCCGCATCAGCACCCCCAGCGGATCGGCGTTGAAGGCGCCCTTGAGGCGATCGGGTTCGACCCCCGCCAGACGCGCCGAGGTAACATAGAGTGCGGCAGCGGGAAGGAATGCGCCGCCGGCATCGAGACAGACTCCGGCGACGTCGAGACGCACTTGATCGAGGGCGCGCTCCAGGTCCGACGCCGCCGAGATCATGACGCCATCGCGGCCGCTCAGGTCACCCGAGTGCTGGTCGTCGGCGTCATAGCCCGCCGAGGATGCCGCATCGAAGCGCAGGACGATGGAGCCGACGTTGTTGCGCAGATCGTCGAGGATCTGCGCGTTGGCTTCGGCCGGATCGGGAGCGGCGTGCTCCTGGCGGATATCCCAGCCCGTCAGCGAGTTGCCCAGCACCCGCGAGCCGCGCACGAAAGGCGGGAAGCCAGGTACCCCGAAGGGATCGCCGTTCGTCGGAAACCGCTCTTCCGTGTAGATCGGCTGCAGATCAATGCCCTCGTAGGTGTGAGAGAACATCTTCTTCTCGAACGGGGCGCCCTTCAGGTCGGCTTCGACGGCCTTGCGCCAGATCGCGTAGTCGATCCTTGGGAAATCCTTCCCAAGCGCAAATTCTTTCGCGATCATGTTTGACCTCAGTGCTTTCTCGATCGTGAAGCCGTTCCTCTAACGCGCCGGGGCGCGGTGTTCGATTCATCCGGAGCAAGTCGGGGAGAACTGGTTGAGATCAAGCGCGGGGAGCATGGCTCCATGCTCGATCAGATTGCGATGCAGCTCGAAACAACGTGTCAGGTCGTGGCGGATGTGGCCGGCACGCGCCCCCTCGACATAACGGTGGAGGTAGTCGCGGTAGGCCGGGTGGGCACAGCGGTCGATCAGCCGACGCGCGCGTTCTGCTGGACCCAGGCCGCGTAGATCGGCGATTCCTTGTTCCGTGACCACAAGATGCACGGAGTGCTCGACGTGGTCCACGTGACTGCAGAAAGGAACAATCGTGGTGATTCTCCCCCCCTTGGCGATCGAGGGGCAGACAAACACCGAAAGGCGTGCATTCCGCTCGAAGTCCCCGGCGCCGCCGATTCCATTCATCATCTGTGTACCGCACACGTGAGATGAGTTCACGTGTCCGTAAATATCAACCTCGAGGGCCGTATTGATGGCAATGACTCCGAGCTGTCGGATGACCGCCGGATTATTGGAGATTTCTTGAGGACGCAGCACAATTCGCGGGCCAAAGTAATCAAGGTCGTCGTAGATTTCCAGGAGCTTGGATTCGGAGAGGGTGAGGGCGGTCGAGCTGGCGCCGGTGAGTCGCCCGGAGCGCATGAGATCGACACACGAGTCCTGGAAAACCTCGGTGTATACCGTAAACGGAGGCAGGTCGGGATGCTCGCCCAGACCCGTCATGAGTGCGTTCCCGACGTTTCCCACTCCGCTTTGCAGCGGCAGAAACTCACGAGGCAGATGGCCCGCAGCCAGCTCCTCCACAAAGAAGCAGACGAGGTGCTCGGCGATCTTCTTGCTCAAGGCGTCAGGCGGGCGTGGCGGCCGACGCGTGCTCCCTTCATCTGTTTCGACGATGGCGACCACCTTGGCGGGATCAACCACGGCGTACGGAACACCGATCCGGTCGAGCGGGTGTCGGATGGGGATGGGCTCGCGATGTGGCGGCAGAGGAAGGATGAGGATATCGCTGAATTCCCGGACGCGCGCCGGGTGATGCCGGTTGATCTCGATCACGACCTCCTCAGCCAACTGCAGGTAGGTAGGGCCGTTACCGATGGCCGTCGTGAAGGAGACGCGCCCGTCGTCCGAGATGTCGCTGGCTTCGATCACGGCAAAATCGATCTTCCCGAAGAATCCCTCGAAAAGCTGCTGCGAGCAGTGTGAGAGATGGACGTCCGCGAAATCGATTCTCCCCGCGTTAATGGCATCCCGGCAGGGTTTCTCACCCTGGAAAGGCATCCGAAAGCTGACCGCGTCGGCTTGCGGAAGGTCCACGTCGACCGCGGGCCCGGCCTCGGCGCCACTGAGGATCCGAACCTGGAACGGCTCGCCGCGCTCGTGAAATCCCCGCGCGCGCTGGGCGAGCGCCCTCGGCACCGCATGCGGACAGCCGGGGTCGGTAAACCCACCAATGCCCAGGGAAGCGCCGTGGGAAATCAGCTCGGCTGCTTCCTCGGCCGATCGAACGGGAAATCGCCCATACGACGCCATCGTTTCCTCGCATGCACGCAATTGCGATCACCTGCCCTGGAAGACAGGCTGTCGCTTGTCGAAAAACGCCTTGACGCCCTCTTTGAGGTCGTCGCTCCGAAATGCGGCTTGCCGCGCGGCTTGTATGAACTCGAACTCGTCGGCGCTCAAAGGGGAGCCCTTGCTCAGGCTGCTCAGCTCGGCCTTGACGACCGAAACCGCCAGAGGCGCGCGGCTGGCGATCGTCCCCGCGATTTCCATTGTCGTCTCTTCCAGTTTCTCGAGGCTCACGAGGCGATTGAGCAACCCGAAACGATACGCATCTTCGGCCGAGAGGGGATCGCCCGTGAAGACCATCTCTTTGATGATGTGCAAGGGCAAGACGCCCAGGAAGTGCGTCATCCCCGCCGTGTTGTAGGAGATCCCGAGCTTGACAGGAGTGATGGCGAAGGTCGTCCTGGGTGTGCCGATCGCAAGGTCACATGTCACAGCCAGGTCACAGGCCGCGCCCCAGACACTGCTGTGAAGCATGGCGATCACCGGCATCGGGCAGTTCCGGACGCGATGAAGGACTCGTTCAAATCCCGTCGTCCAGGTCACGGCGTCGCGGCCGTCGAGCGGTATCTCGCGGATGTCGTGACCCGCAGACCAGATCTTTGTACTTGGATTCGCGCGGATGATGACGACGCGGACACGGGCTTTCTCGAACTCGTCGAAGGACGCGAGCAGTCGGTCGCAAACGTCGCTGCTGAGCGGATTCACGGGCGGTTTGCTGATGGTCGCGATCCCGATGTTATTCGCGATCTGCGTCGGACACTCGGGTTGGGCCGGATTCTCTGCCATGATTCTCTACCTCCCTGCATTGCTTGCGCAATGTCGTTTGTTGCCATCTGCGCCGTGAACGGGACCGGGCGCTGATGCGCGGCCGCCGCCCGCGTCGCGCGGACGGCTTTATGATGGTGCGCCTCGCATCAGTCTGCCCGACCGCGAAGGACCGGGTGAAGGTCCTTCTAGGTCGGGCGTCGGGATGCGAATCCCGCGGGCTGGCCCCAGCTTCGTCTTCTGCGGTCACATCGGGCGGTGTCCTCCTGACGGCCATCGGCGCCGATCACAACCCATCGTGAACCGGTCATCCCGATTCGCCGAACCCTACGAGACCAGAGGCGCCTCGGCCGGTCATCCGGCGCGAAAAGGGCGAACTCGAGGCTCGACGAGCTACCTTTGATTGTCAGGATGCCGGATCGTTCGGCCCGCTCCGACGCGAGGCGACTCGAGTTACCCGGAGATTCTTTGTCAGAAAAGTTCATGTCTCATCTCAGGGACGTAACATAATCTTTGGTTCGAGCTTCCGCGAAGGGTTAAGGCAAGAACCATACCGTGGAGCGACGGGAAGCGAGTCGTCACCCGCGACGGTCCGAATCCATGCACCATTCGCCATCGTGGTTTAGCGAGAGCCCCGAAAGCGCCGGGCTCTGGCAACAACGAGCAGGCGGGCCTGTGGTCCCAGAGCCGTCCTCCGGGGACCGGACAGTCGTTGACCTGGTAGGGGCACTGCCCGGCTGGCTGGAAATCTGCCCATCGGGGACCTGGCTCCGCCGCGTGCAGCACATCCTGTCTGCTCCCAGGCGGCCGGTATACAATGGCCTGACGCGTCCCTCGTCGTATGGAGGCAGCCGGTCACCCGACAGGGGAGAGTTCGAACCGGGGCGTTGCACCGCTCGGGAACGACGGCCACCGAAGGGGTGCCCGGTGGGATACTCGATCCGCAAGGCGACCGAGTTCCCAACGCTGTCTTGCTCTACGGGCCGCTGGATAAGTTGCCCCCCAGAATTCCGAGACCGGTCCGTGGACCCTCCCCCCTGGGAACCGGAGATCGAATATGAGCGACTGCCCGACCGCGGAAAACCTCGAACGCCTCCTGGGCGAAGTGTTGACGGGCGCGGAACGGGAGCGCATCGAGGCCCACGTCGAGGACTGCGCCGCCTGCCAGGAAACCCTGCACCGTCTGGCGAGCAGCGTCCCCGGGCCGGCCCCGGTACATCTCCAGTCCGCGCTGTCGGAGCCGACCCTTCCGGAGGCACGCGGCGAGGCGGACGCATTCCTCGAGGTGCTCAAGCAGAAAGTGGCGAGCAGTGGCTCTGACGGTCGGCCAGCGTCGCAACCCGGCCAGAGCGAAAGCGCCGGGCTTCCCGAGGTGGCGGGCTATGCGATCCTGGGCGAGCTGGGTCGCGGGGCCGTCGGGGTCGTCTACCGCGCCC